>JAFGJR010000148.1 GCA_016928975.1 Sedimentisphaerales bacterium
CGGTATTCGAGACGTTTGAGACCTTCAACAAGGATCGGCTGAGCCGCCTTCTTTCCCAAGTAAGCAACGATGCCGCACATACATACCCTCTGAGTTATCCAGGTCCTTCGATGTCACAATAGAATCGTCATTTTTCCGGTCCTGGCTCAACAAAAAATGGTCTCGACTGCACAACCAAGGCACTATCATTATCGGGCAACGGTCGTGACGAAGCTAATCAATTCCGCTGAACCCACGTATCAGATATTCTCATTTGACGACGTAACTGCTGTGACAGTAAACTCTTAGAATGGTCATTGTAATTGATTACAGCGTCGGCAACGTCAAAAGCGTCTGCAACGCGTTTCGTCATATAGGCTGTGAGGTGGAGCTCAGTCGCGATCCGGTGAAGATCGAGAACGCTGCCGGATTGGTTCTGCCAGGCGTAGCCGCGTTCGGTTATGCAATGGAGGCCCTGGGCGAAGCCGCCGAGCCGGTCAAGCAAGCCGCCACAACGGGAAAACCGATTCTTGGCATCTGCGTCGGCTATCAGATGCTCTTCGACCAGAGCTGTGAATACGGCCCACACGAGGGCCTTGGGCTGATCCATGGCGATGTAGTGCCTGTCCCGCCGGAGCAGACGGTCCCGCACATGGGCTGGAACCTGGTGGAACTACCCGAGGGGATGGACCTGTTCGCAGCCCTACGTCCGGCCAAGCATTTCTACTTCGCTCACTCCTACCATGCCCAGGTCACCGACACGCAGGCAAAGGTTGCACGGACCGAGTACGGATCGCTGCTGACGGCCTCCGTACAGAAGGGGAACATCTACGGCGTGCAGTTCCATCCGGAGAAGAGCGGCAAACAAGGGTTGCAGGTGCTCAGGAATTTCCACGAGATTTGCGCGAAGCGATAGGGACAGGCCATTGTGCCTGGCCGGGGTCTTCTATGCTGACCAAACGAATCATTCCGTGCCTCGATGTCAAGGACAACCGCGTTGTCAAAGGGGTCAATTTCCTGAACCTGCGAGACGCCGGCGACCCCGTCGAGCTGGGGGCCAGATACAGCGACGACGGCGCCGATGAGTTGGTATTCCTCGACATCACCGCCACGATTCGCTCCCGCAAGACCATTGTGGACCTGGTCCGGCGAGTGGCGGAGAACGTGTTCATCCCGTTCACCGTCGGCGGCGGCATCCAGACGGTCGGGCAGATCGACGAGCTGTTGCGAAGCGGCGCCGAGAAGGTCTCGGTCAATACGGCGGCGGTCAAGAATCCCCATCTGATGTCCGAGGCAGCCAGACGGTTCGGCAATCAGTGCGTGGTCCTGGCCATCGACGCACGGCGTTCCAAGACCAGGCCGGGCAAATGGCAGGTGTGTATCAAAGCCGGCTCGGAGCCGACGGATATTGACGTTGTCGAATGGGCGATACATGGCGAGCAGTTGGGGGCCGGCGAGATCCTGCTGACCAGCATGGACGCCGACGGAACTCTGGCCGGGTACGACAACGAGTTGAACAAGGCCGTCTCCGACGCCGTCAACATCCCGGTCATCGCCTCCGGCGGCGCCGGCACGCTCGACCACCTCTACGACGCTATCGTCACCGGCGGCGCCGATGCGGTCCTGATGGCTTCCATCACCCATTTCGACAACTACACGATCACGCAGATGAAGGAATACCTCCGCGACCGCGGCCTGCCCATGAACCTGTAGGAAAGACGGAACTCGGCAAGAGCCAAGACCCAGTCGTTCCGCATGTCCTGGAATCGGTTGCGTACCACTCGCCGTTTGCATCCGACATTGATCCTCCCCAAGAGAATGTGTGATTGCCCTGGAATTCCTACCTTCCCGCTTGACCTACCGGGTCGGCCAAGCTGTAATTGCGGGTGCCACCTGGAGAGAATCGCATGACGGCAGCGCCACAGACGGACAATTGCGGGAAAGCACTTGTGACTCAGGCAGTCACGCCGCATCCGGCAGCAAACATGGGCGGACCGAAGCTGCTGGACCGATTGCGTGAGGCCCTGTGGTCCAGGCATTACAGCCGTCGCACGGAGCAGACCTACTGCCATCGGGTCAGGCGGTTCATCTACTTCCATGACACACGCCATCCGGTCGAGATGGTTGAGCCGGAGATCAACGCCTTTCTGACCCATCTGGCTGTCAAGGAGAAGGTTAGCGCCTCGACGCAGAACCTGGGTTGGCATGCCTTCCGCCATTCCTTTGCCACACACTTGCTTGAATCCGGCTATGATGTTCGCACGATCCATGAGTTGCTCGGTCACAAGGACGTCAGCACGACGATGGTTTATACCCACGTGCTGAACAAGGGAGGCCACGGGGTACGCAGCCCGGTGGATGGGCTGTAGGCTGGCTTATACAGCCTGTATAGACCGGAGGTGAGCGGTTCAGGAGAAGTCCGTAACTGGTTGGTAGGAAAGATGTTATACGAGAATGAGAGAAAAGGCGGGAACTTCTTATACAGAAAGAGGCAGCCTGTGTTTCCCGTCTTATACAGACTGTATAATCATTGTTAGCACCATAGTCAGAGTAAGCCATGGCAGCACAAGCAAAACATCAAGTTAGGATCGCCGGAGCCGACAAAACACAGGCTACGGCATTAGCCATTGAGTTCTGGACAAGCAAAGGGTTTAAGGTGCATAGTGATTCTTACAATTGCATAGTCCTGCGACGGAATGGCTATGGCACTATGGGGAGACTGTTTGGCTGTATCCTGGAGGAATTTGCAGGTGGAGAGGAAGCACCCTTTGACCAAGCCCCTGTTGAACTGACAGTATTATGCCAAGTCCTTCCCAGTGAAGCGAAGTGGGACTTAGAATTTAAGCTTTCCTATTATAGCGAGAAAAATCCTGGAGATTTCTCACGAGCAAGCCAGGCCTGGTGTAATGAGTTTGCATCCTTTTGTCGTGAATGGATGAACAATACAAACTCAAACCCCAATACGTGAATGGAATCGGAGAGATAAATATGGCTAAATCAAAATGCCCTAAATGTGAGAACGAGACATTTGAAATCCAACACAACTCACCTACAGGATCACGGTACCGAGTAGCATTTGTTCAGTGCTCAAAGTGTGGCACTGTTGTTGGTGTTACAGACGAAAATGACACCGCTGCCCTACTTGGTCCTATCTATAAGCAACTGGGGATACGGTCTCCAGTTTAGTGCTAACATGCCCCTCCAATCAGACGCCGCTGACGTATCGCTGCTGAGGGGCTGCATTCGGGCGGGGTAATGAGAGATGCGGCCTACATGGGCCGGGAGAGGAAGCCGATGGTGGATTCCATGATGCGGGCCTGGAAGGCCTCTTGCTGGGTCTCCTGGCTCTGGCTTTGCAGATCGTCGAGATTGGCCCGGCAGAATCGGCAGCCGAGGACGTTCAGGTGAAACTCCACGTACTTGTGCCAGTCGCTGTCCAGCGTCCCGAGCATGTATGCCCCGATTGTGTTTCGCTTGGGACAACTGAACCGGTGATATTCCCACAGATCGGTCAGGAGGCTTTCGAACTGCTCGCTGGAATCAATCGGTTGCGAATTGGACGCTACGGCCGTGGGGCCCAGGGTGTGACCCACGGACTCGCGAATCTGCTTGAGGGCCCGATGCTTGATCAGCGCGATCGCCTTTTCGTCCATGCCCATCATCCGCGCCACGTCCTTGTTGGCAATCTGGCAGTAGAACAGCATCTCGATCACCTGCAAGTCCCGGAACCTCAGAGCCTTCTTCAACGCGTCGATCAGCTCCGAGAGCCCCCCGGCCAGCGCCGTCTTCTGGTGGTCATACTGTTCATCCGCCCGGGCGTACCAGCTCGCCGTCTGAGCCGGGCTCTCCACGACGTCGAGAAGATCGGACGGCGCGTCTTCGGAGTCACCCTCACACGCATCCTGGATCAGGCAAACGCGCCGGGCCCCGGCGCTGCGGTAGCTGTCGATGATCTTACGCCGCAGGAGAGCGAAGAGGTAGGTCTCCAGATCGCACTCGCCCCGATACTTGGCGATACTCCGCAGGAACGCAACGAAAGTGTCCTGGACGACGTCCTCCGCATCGGCGCGCTGGGGGAGCTTCGCCCGCGCAAAACGCAAGAGCCGGCCCTGGTACCGATTGACGAAATCAGACCAGACCTGCCCGTCGCCCTGCCGAATCCGATCTAAGAAATACTGTTCACCCTTGGTAATGCCCATAGCGTCTTCCCGCGGAGCGGCATAGGTCCCATTGGTCCTATGTGTCCTATAGGGCCTATTCTGCAAATAGGACAGATAGGACGCACAGTGCCACGCCGCCGCTTCGCGATTGCCGGGCTACCGGACCACCATGAGGATCGAGACCACTGCTGCAATGGCCAGGACGATCCCGGCAATCCTCAACGACCACTCATAATACCCCCTCGTGGCCATGTTGAGGAAGAAGTAAATCACGCCGATCAGCACGGTCACGCCGATGACGGAGAGCCCCATGCGAGCCCAGGTCGTTCGCATCCGGCGGGACTCGTGGACCTTCAGGGCGAGCAGTTTGGCAAGCTTGGAGCCGGAGACATCGAGGAGCACCGCCTGCCGCCAGATCTTGCCCACGGAGCCCTCCAAGCTCTGGGCGAACTGATCGACGATGAAGCCGCCCTGAAGGATATCCGTCGTAGTGATCTTGACCTGCGGTTCCGGCAGCACGAAAGGTCCGTGACGCGTGCTCTTGTTCAGGAGATCCACGATCCGCCCCTTCGCATCGTTCAGGGCCTGCTGATGCGCCTCCGCGTCGCTGGTGCACGTTCCATTCGAGCGGGCGACGATGAAATGCTGGTCCGGTCGCGTGCTGGCAAATGTGGCAAAGCTCTCCACCCAGGGCTTCTCGGTGAAGCGGACAGGCACACGTACGTTTCCGCTCGGCGCGTAGAGACTGATATAGAACTGCCCGCTGATGGCGCCCGTTTCGCCGGGTTTGGCCCAGGGCGCCGGATGAGTCTGCCAGTCCGCCGGCGAGTAGGCAAGCATGACCCCCAGGTTATCCGGCCGGGCACCCTTTTCTCCCGCTTGAATGTCGCAGGAGACATTGGGCAGTGCCCGGCGAATGGCGTCCCGCAGTTCCGCCACCAGCGAATATTCCTGGGTCTCCTGATAGACCACCACGCGGGGCAGTGAGTTGGCGTCCGGGGCAAGCTGACGAATCGACTTGGCCAATTGCAGGCCGGCGGCGCGGACGGCCGCCAGCTTCGACGAGTAGATGTCGGCCTTGAACTCCTGCTCGACGCCGTCCGACCAGATGGGTGACGGCGTGGAGGAAATCGGCGCAGGAGCCGGCGGCTCATGCGGTCGATTCTCGAACACCCGGTCCCACTCCTTCACGACCGCCTCGTTCGTCGCGGCATCCCCTTTCCACACCTGCACCACCTCATTCCCCACGGTTTGTCGCACCGCGTACTCGACACCACTCGGTCGGCTGCGTGCGTGGCGAGATGCAAAGGGCGCGAGAAGCAGAATCAGGACCACCATGGCAATAGAGCCAACCACCACGGCGGCTCCCGCCTTGGGCGCTTTGGATAGCAAGATCACCACCAGGACAAACAGGAAGGTGGCCGGGAGGACAATCACCGGAATAGCCTCTTCGTGTGCCAGCGCGCCTGTCGCCACTAGGCGCCATAGGGCCAGCGGCGTCACGAGCACCAGACTGCCAATCACCCAGGCCCCCGCCTTCGGTGCTTTGACCGTGAGGATGATCAGCAGGACGAACAGGAACGTCAACGGAAGAACGATCATCGGTATCATCGCCTCAGTAATCATAAGACAACTCCCTGCGGAGGCATCGGCGCAAAGACCGGCATGCGTCGGCGCGGCGGCCAGGACAGGACCAGCACGGAGACAAGGACGATCGCTCCTGCAAACAGGACCTCCTCCTGGCTGAACGCGCCGAACAACCGCTCCAGGGCCGGGCCCACCTGGTTCTGCTGAATGAAGTCAACGACCTTCCCGGTTTGTTCGGTGGACATGGCTTCGCTGCGGAACAACTGGATCGCCCAGAAGAACCCACCCAGGCCGAGGATAGCGCGAATCAGGTGCATGGGTCCGGACCGTCGCCGGCCGATCATGATGAAGATGGCTGCAAAGAACAGCAGAAGGAGGATCAGCATGGTTCCGGTCTGCTCCAGGACCGTCGGCCACGTAGCGCCGAGCGTCTGCTGCAACTGAATGACCGGTTCCGCATCCGGCCATGCCTGAGCCGCGACCGCGGGCAGATGGAGCCCGATGGCCAGGCCAATCAGAAGCGCCGCCAGGGCCAGGATATGGCCGACGGCCGCAAACAATCCGCCAATAGGGTTCCATGTCTCGTAGATCGACCCCGTGCTCCTGTAGGACGCCCAGGACGGCGGCTGGTAGGCCGCTGGCTGCGGCTGAGGGATCGCCTCAACGGCCTGAGCCTGCTCGACCTGAGGCGCCGGCGCCGGAGGTTGCGGTGCTGCCACGCCGGGCTGCACAGTGGCGGGACTCGCCATTCTGGTCTCGTCCGAGCTGCCCCAATTCACGACCGGCAAGTCGTCCCGGTCCTTGAACTGGCCGACGGCGATAAGAATGATGTCGATGAGTTGACCGATACCTACAAGACCCCATGTGAAGAGCCAGAGGATACCCGTCCCGATCTTTCCCACGTAGAACCGATGCAGGCCGGCAAAGGGCAGGAACGGCATGAACCCAACCAGCGCCAGAAGCAGAGCCGTGGTCCGCTTGCAGGGAGAGACCACGCCGGGCACGGCCGCAACGGGTGCGCCTGGACGAGGCACGCTCGCCCGCGCGGCATCCGGGGCCCCAAACAGCCGGGCCGGCGTCAACAAAATCACGAAGAACAGAATGTTCGGAAAGATGATGAAGAACAAGGCGACAGCCGCCTCCTCTCCTTGCAGGGAGAGATTGCCCATCAGGATGGAGGCCGTCACAGTGGTCATGACGCATACAGTCAACAGAGCAGGCCGAACGAGGTAGCGGAACCACCCTGCGAACGTCCGGCGGAACATCATGATGAAGCACAGGAGCGACAGAATGAGACTATCGACGCCCCCCGCGATGGCGAATGCAAAATCGTCGCCACGAAGCTGCGTACCTCCCAGTATCAGCAGCATCAGACCCACACCCACACTCACCAACCAGCCGATGAGCCACAGGCTGTGGACGAAGCCTGGGACCCGGCGAACATACGCGCTGCCCGGCCCCATTGGACGCGTGGCGCCCTCAGGCGTCGCTTGCGGGCGACCTAGCGAATCCGCAGTTGCAGCACCGCCGACGGCGGCCTGGACGCCGTCACCGGCCGTTGCGGGCGCCGGCGGGACGATCCCGATCACCTGGCCGAAGGGGCTCATTGTCTGAACCTTCAGAATGACCCCTGCCAGCGTGCAGGCCGCGATAACAGGGTCCAGACCGAAAACAGCTCCGGCTATCAAGCCAAGAAAGCCAGTTCCTATCGCATGACCCAAGATCATTCTTCGTGGGCGCTGCGGGTCCGTGAGTTTCCACCAGTCCACCAGCAGCAGCGGAAGGGCAAGAGCCAGGGCCGAGCCCAGCCCATGACCCATGATTGTCGGTGCGGGGATGAACTTGAACGGACGGATGGGCCCCAGGAACCCGCCGTGAGTCACGAATCCTGTCCCCATGGCCGCACCTACCATACTGCCGACGATCGACGCTGCAATCGCCGCAAGGAAGCAAGTGCCGACCTTGGCCCAGCCTTTGGCATCTGGGTCAAGCCCCGGCCACCACCGTTGGCGGGCATGAAGGATGATCTGCGACGCTACGCCGATCATCACAAAGACGCAGATGGCCGTCTTGAGCATGCCCTCTCCGCCACCGCCGTTATGGATGAAGCCGGCTCCCAGAGCTATAGCGGCCATCGCCATGAAGGCAAGTTTGTGTCGCTGGCGATGGGTGAGCGGGTCGGCGACTTGGGTCTGCTCAGCCACGTGACGAGCTCGTTCCTTGGCCGTCTTGAACTTTTCCTGCCACCTGTCGCCGATGACCTCCGCCTTCTTGGCGAACTCCTCCGCCTTCTTGGCGAACAACTCGGCCTTTCTGCCGATCTCCTTGCTGAAATCCTTCTCGGCTCCGGCGCGCCCCGGCGTCGGCTCACCAGCCTGTGGGCGGGCGCCGCGGACCTTCTGCGCGACGTGCTCGGCCACGACGGACAGCTCTTCCGCCGAGAACTGGGATACGCTGTTGCGGACGTGCTCGGCGCCGAAGACATCCTCGATCATCTCCTGGACGCTCTGATATCGCTCGGCGGGGTCCTTGGCCAGAGCTCTTCGAATGACGCGGGCGAACGGCTCGTCGATGTTGGTCAGCTCCGGAGCGGCCGTCATGTGCTTCATGAGAATCTCCGCCGGGCTGGACCCGAGGAATGGGACTTGGCCGGTCAGCAGCTCATAGAGCAGGATGCCAAGAGCATAGATGTCGACGCTACGGTCGTACTTGCCCGCTCCGATCTCCGGGGCCATGTAGTGCACCGTCCCGACCGTGATGGTATGACTGACATGATGGCTCGTGCTGATCGCTTTGGTCAGGCCGTAGTCGCCGATCTTCACGTAGCCGTTCTCGTAGAAGATGTTGCCGGGCTTGAGGTCGCGGTGGACAATGCCGCACTCGTGCAAATACGACAGGCCCTTGCCGATCTCGCGCAGGAAGAACGCCGCCTTCTGCGAGCCCAGCCCGCCCGGCGACTCCTTCAGCAGGTCGGCCAGTGACGGCCCGGAGACGTACTCCATGATGACGAATGGTCTGCCCTTGTCGTTGTACTTGACGTCGAAGATCGTGATCAGGTGCGGGCTCTTGAGGTTCATGCACTGGCTGATGCCGCGAAGCTCGATCTGCTCATAGCTCTGGATCGCCTTGAGCGCCACCTGGCGGCCGCTGTCGCTGATGGCATAGTAGACCTCGCCAAAACCGCCGCGTCCAGCCGCTCGCTGGATGGTATACCCTTCAAGCGGCCGATCTCCATATTTGTATTGGTACGTGTCCATTGTCGTTCGCCGGATTACATCAACGCGCTCTATTTCTACTCCCCGAGCCTTGCCACCACCATCGACAACCTGCCGATCTTGACAGGCCTGTCCATGGCAAGACCCACGCTTGGGTCAAAACTGGTCCCATCGACAAGTATATCGTCCCTGGTCCGGCAAAGCAGCCGGCCATTTTGTGCAAACAGCGCCACAGGATCTTTCACCTGCTCGGTCCGAATGTGATCGTTGGCATACGGCCCGATGAGAATATCGCGATCCATGAGAATCAGTTGGCGAATGTCGGGCCGGCTGAGCCTGGCGCCGGAAACCGTCAAGACCGCGGTGGAACTGGCGGGATTGGGCAGCCCGAACCGGATGCGACACCGTGACGACAGCGAGATCCGGTCGCCATCGGCGAGCAGCTTCTCGGTCACAGACTGGCCGTTCACGTCGATCGGCGTCCCGGACCGGACGAAATAGTCACCTTCGACTCGCTCCAGGATCACCGTCGGCATGTTCGGATCAGCGATCAGCGCCAGCGTCGGTCGTGCAGAAGAACTGATCGGACCGACGGTGATCCGGGCATCCCTAAAGACCACGAAGCTCCCAACGCCGTCAATTTGCAGGACGAACTTTGCGGGCATATCTCCTGCCTCCAAGCTCTCCGATTGCGGATTGCGGACTTCGGATTGGGGATTGATGGCAGGTGCCGAGTCCAATCCACAATCCGCAATCCGCAATCCGCAATCCGAACCACCGGCTGCGGCCAAGCCCAGAGGCCCTGCATCCAACTCGTCGTACGCCTCTGCGGCCCGTTTGATATCGGCGATGGTGGCGTCCAGCCACCGTGCCGACGGGCAGACCGCCTTGACCTTGCGAAGCAGCGGCAACGCCGTGCCGGGCCTGCCCGCAGCCACGTGCTCGGCGGCCTGGCGGCACCAGGCCAGTGCTTCGCGGAGCTCCGTCACATCGGTCCCGTCCTGGCCCAGTGGCTGCAATCGTTGCAGAAGCGAACAAGCCCGATCGACTCGTCCCTGGTCAAGGTCTGCCCGAATGCGATCGACGGCTCGCATTCGGATTTGGCGAAGAAGCTCGCCCGCCCGGCCGTTGCGGCTCTGTGCAATCACCGTGCCGCGTGCGATGTCCATCGCCGCCTCGATATCTCCCTTGTTCAGGGCCTGCTCGGCCTTGGCGACGGCGTCTTCGGTCTTCAGCCGTGCCGCCGCCAACTCCTGGCGAACCATCTGGGCCCGGCCATCGCCGGCGGACGCCTCATCGAGAATCCGCCCGCCGACCGAGAGCCAACCGTTATCGATGTGCTGTTTCGCCTGTGCGACCCGCAGCGCCTCGTGCTGCTGGGCCTCCTGGTGCTTGACAATCGCGTTGCAGACCGCCGCACGAAGCTGGGCCACCTCCGGCAAGGTCCCCGCAAGCTTCTCCGCTTTGTTGCAGTCGGTCAGAGCCGGCTGGAAGCGACTGCCCGCCAGGTTCTCCTGCCCTCGCTGCACCAGCGCCCGCGCGAGCCGGCCGACGAGCTTCTGCCCATGACGGTGACGCCGAATCTCCTCCGCCTGGGCGATCTCGAACGCCTCATCGAGCCGGCCGTCCGCCAGAGCACACTCCGCTTGTCTGATTCGCAGGATTAACACGGCAAGACCCTTTGCATTTACGATTTACGATTTTTGATTTACGATGGGTAAATCGTCAATGGTAAACCAGGAATCCTACAGCGGCGACTCCTCACGCTCGGCCATCGTCACGACCGTGCCGTCGGTGCCGTTCGTCTTGGCATTGCGGGCCTTGAAGTAGTCGTCCACCTGGGCGACAAGGTCCTCTTCGACAACCGTATCCACCGGGATCGACTCGACGAATCGGGTCTCGTGAGCCAGGACTCGCTCGGCCACGTCCAGACGCTTCTGAATCTGAGCGATGAGCTTCTCGGTCTGAGCCAGCTTGCTGTTGTCGACCTGGATCTTGGAGCCCACCGACGCCGCCTTGACGAGCCGATACTGGCTGGCCAGGGCTTCAATCCGATTCTCCAGGATTCGCTTCTCGCTGGTGGTCTTCGCGAGCATCTGGCGAGCGGCGTCCAGCGACTTCTCACGAGCCTGGAGCACTTTCACCTTGCTGGCCAGGACCACTTCGCTCTCCTTGTAGCGCTCGAACCGTGCTGCCAGGTCGGCCTTCACTTCATCGTGCGTGTAGTCCCGCCCGGCGAAGCAGTACTGCGCTCGCGGCTGCTCCAGCGACGCTCGCAGCGTCTTGATCTTCGACTGCTCGTCGCCAAGGCCGTCCTTGTTCTTGGCGATCTCGCCCTTCAAGGCCGCCACTTCCACCTCTTCCTCGGCGATCAGGCGGATGTTCGCCTGCATCTCAGGGATGATGTCTTCCAACAGGTCCCTGGCTCGCCGCAGTTCGAACTCGATGGGAACCGTCTCTTTGACGGCCGTCCGCACGCCTTTAGCCGAACTCTTGACGTAACTGACCGCGTCCTTGCCGAACAACAGACCGCCCAGCAATCCGAAGCCGGCCACGCCGATCAACCCTAACTTTGCCCATTTCATAATCATGGTCTTGCTCCTTAATTCCTACTGACCCCACTTATGGACTTCTTCCCGGCCACATGCTGGCCACACTACGTTGGTCGGGCACTACCCCCATTTATTGCGGCAGGAAACGAACATTTTTGCCCGTCGCAAGGCACCCTGACGCAACCACAGATGTCATGCTAAGTCGTGCACTGACAAGGCTTTATCTGAAATCCAAAGAGGTCGTTGCAGACAGACCGGCTGGGGCCGTGACAGATGGAGCGAGGCACGCTCCCATCCTTGCACACAAAGCGGGCGGCGCGACCCCGAGGGATTCGCTCAATTTCCATAGTCTGCAGGATAGCCGGGTGAAACATCGCCGGTTCGTGCGTCCTCAATAGATGAGAGCGCCGTGGTGGACCCGGCGCGAGTTGATTTTCATGGGGGGCCCAGCAATGAAACGGATCGCCGTGAATGACAAGTGGCAGATCAAGCAGCTTCTATACAGCGAAAGCGTCCTGGGAGTACGAGACGAGAACTGCCAGGCTTTCGGCGGGTTTCAACTGTGGTGGTATGACAAGCAGCACAACGCCTGCCGCTGTTGCCAGTCCCGCTGGGCCGACCTGAGAACACGGATCAGCGGGTGCAGCCTGGACCAGGCGGCCGAGGTCCTCTGGCGACACCGCGACGTGCTGTTCGTCCGCAGCCGACGGATCTGGCAGGATCGAAAGATCCTGCTCATGATGCATCTGTGCAACTGAGGCGGCTCCAGCGACTGGAACATCGGCATCAGCCGGGCCAAAGGCGAAGTCGAGCACGACGAAGAAGCCCTGCGAACCATGCAAACCTCAGGCCAGAACATCGCCGGGCCGCTCAAGAAGCTCCACGCCTGACAACGGGAAAGGCTCTGTCTTTCCGGGCGTCCAACCTTCGGCTGCGGGCAAGCCTCTTAGCGACCCGCCTCCAGGAGTCGTTTGATGCGTTCATAGAGGCTCAGAGCGAACTGGTAGAATCGTTCGGCATCCGGACGCGTGGGCTTGCCGTTGGGAAGCAGGCCGAGCTCGCCGGGATAGCGGGACTCGATGTAGAGGTCGTCCAAATCCGTCAGAATCTCCCTGTCGACCTCCAGCGGAATCCGTTCCTGGACCAATCCATACAGCCTCAAGGTCGAGTGCTCTCTGGGGACCTTCTGCGAGTACTCTTCAAGCACTGCTTTGAAACACTTCTCTACACACTGTTGCGAATGAAAGGCGGCCACTGGAGTCAAATCCTCGCGAGCGAGGATCTGCTCGATGCTGCCCAGGTCCATCTCGGCAGATTCCAGCCACTGGCCGCTCGCCTTCTTCATAGCAGCCGCACCCCCTCGCTCATGATCTGGCGAGCGAAACTACTGTCGGTCTCGATGAATTTCCGGTGCATGGGCTTGGTATGCACGAGCAGGTCAATGGCGTGCCGGGTTCGCAGGTCCAGAATCCGGTTCGATACGGCACGGACGACATCCCGCTTTTCTCGCCAGGTGGCCGGCAGGAAGTCATCCTGCGTCACGACGTACAGGTCGATGTCGCTGCCCTCCGTCGGCTGCCCCCAGGCGTAGGAGCCGAAGAGAATCACCGCCTCCGGGCGCAACGGCGCCAAGGCGCCCTTGATCCATGCCGCCAACGGGTCCGAAAGCCGGGTCGGGTTCGTGGCCATGCGCACATTCTATCGACGCCAGGGATGCCGCGCCAAGCGCATTGCGCCGGACGTATCAGGGTCGGCGCTCGATTCGCGCGGATACAAACAGGAGGCAGAAACACCGGCCGAGCCAAAGGCGAAGTCGAGCACGACGAAGAGGGCCTGCGAACGATGCAAACCCTCGGCCAAAACATCACATGGCTGCTCAAGAGGACAGTTTCGCACTCACCAACCGGTTTAGACTGATGTCCTCTTCGGCTGCTTCCAGAGCGAGTCTACGGTGCACCTCCGGCGGCACACGAACCACGAACTTGCCGCTATAGCATCGCCGGCTGATCGGCTCCGGCACAGACTCGCCGTTGGACCGCATATCCTTGACGACCTGTGCCACCACCCTGCGAATTCCGCGGAGGGCCTTCTCGGGTGTGGTATCCAGCCAACTGAGGCTTGGGAACTCCGCACAGAGCCCCACACACTGGTTGTCCTCTCCAGACCAAGTCACACGATATGTATACTCGTTAAGCGCCTTCTGCTCGTTCACGTTCCAACCTCTCAATCGCTGCAAGAACCTGTCTTACCTGGTATGCTTTCGCTTTGCCCTTGTCATTCTGGATGTTGACCCTTGGATCACCCTGCCAAGGCATCCGATAAATGCGATGGCTGGTCCCTTTCTGACGCGGCGACCCGAAGAAATGGTCGCACACCTTGCACAGGTCCGCAAAGCGCATACCCTTCGGGTTCTCCCGCATGCGAGCAACAATCTTCTCCACATCCATCATATGCAAATGATATCAATACTGATACTACGTGTCAACAGAAACAGTCCGGTTTTTTCAAGCCTGCTTCCCACGAATCCGCGCCACCCCACAAGGCCATCGCCGTGCAGACACTCGATTGCATCAGCGAGATGATCATCCCCGGCTCGAGCTACTGGAACATCGGCATCGGCCGAGCCAAAGGCGAAGTCGAGCACGACGAAGAAGCCCTTCGAACCATGCGAACCTTAGGCCAAAACATGGCCTGGCTGCTCAAGAGGATCAACGCCTGACGCCACTTCCGAAGCTCAGGTTGGACCAATGGCATGACGGAAACAAAGGCGACCGGCGCGGTTTCCGATGCAGGCGCGTCTGTCTCGCCGATTGTCCACGGCCCGCTTCGTGCCCCCACAGCAGATTTGCACGAGTTGGAAATACCGCGAATGACAAAGCTCACCTGCCAGGACCGCCCCAGTGACGATGCCCCGCGAAAAGCGATGACGCGCCCCGGTCAGGTGCAGCGCCCGGCTAGCCACTCTCGATTCCTGTGTTCTCCTTAGACGGAGAGAACATCCACTCGACAACGGCGCGGAGTCCTGCGTCTTTCAGCAGATCAGGCCGAGCTTCCTCAAGTTCTCCATCATCGCATTCGTACAGGAGATAGAGCGCGTTCACCCGCCGTTGCATCGGCGCAGTCGGATCGCGTAGCACGCTATCAAGAACACTGCTCGCTGCATCAAAACAACAGCAAATCACATCGAACAAACGCTCGCCGAGTCCTTGTGGCCCGCTAAATGCTTCCTCGTCACACAGTTCAAGCAACCGCCGGATCTCGGCTTCGCTGAGATCTTCGCACAGCGTAGCGGCGAATGAACCGACCTCCGCCTCCTCGCGGCTATTAGGATTGCCTGACCAGCGCCTCCGCCCGACTCCATAGCCAATGATAAACAGAGCTTCCTTGGCCGTATCGATATTTGGATCCATCAACAAGCGCCGGGCAAAAGCGCAGGTAATCTTCAGTTCCCGCGAATCGGGGTGGTTCGCGAGAATCTGGAAACCATCATGCCGTCTCTGGACATCTTCGCTCAAACACATGTCGGCCGATCGAAGGAGGATTCGCTCGTCCGCTCGAGCGTGGGCGAGGCCAGCGATCCCGCGAGAGAGTGCATCGGCGTCGAACTTCTTGCAGAACGGGACGTGAATCTGCTTCACGGGCAGTCGTTCGTTATAGCGCTCACGCTCAACGTAGTCTCGAACAGAAACCCAGGCAGCGATGTTCTTCGACGGCGAGTAGCACACGATGATGACTGGAACCATGAAGTTCAGCCAGTAGTCCAAGTGTCGTTCATCGACATTCACCACGAATTCATCTGCGGACGGAGCAAGGTAGGAGTCGCCCGCTTTGATCTGAACTCCAATCAGCCGACCCGATGCAATCTCCGCCTTCACCAACTCGATGAATCCGTCAACGCCGAGATCGTCTTCCTCATGAACCGGCCGAAATACGGACCCATGCTGATTAACGACCTTCTCGACGAAGATTACCCCAGCCTTACTAGTTGCCTTCGTCTTCTTGTACTTCATGTCGTGGCCTTCGGCGAGCGCCTGACAATAACTATATTGACCCGCATAAGATGCGGTGTTCTGCTTTCTTGCCCGTATAAGACGTCGTTGGATCCCCTGCCAAAGGCACGCTAGTATGACAGCGCTATTTCGGGCCTGATTGGCTCAGAAGGGCGGTGGCCACATGCGTTTTTCGGCGAAAAACGCAGATTTCGGCTGAAACTAGCGCTGTCGTACTAGAATCCGTCAGTTC
The DNA here is from genome assembly GCA_016928975.1 of Sedimentisphaerales bacterium. The sequence continues at coordinate 15,736 of JAFGJR010000148.1, forward strand.
AAGGACTTGCGGCCAGCCCAGCCATCTATATCGGCATGTTATGCTGATCGCCTCTTGCACCGCCACCATACGATTCTCTCCAACTGTCGCCCGCGATTTTAGCCTGTCCGGTCGGGCAGGTCAAGCTGGCAAGCTCGAGTTATTCCCTGTCTCCCTGGATGATCACTGCCCGGCATTGGGTACATTGATGTCCGGGTCTATGGCTTCTGCTGCGGATGATAACTTCGTCCACACCACCATTGAGTTGCCGAAACCACAGGTGTTGGTGGGAAAGGCCGATCACCAAGAATCCAAGCAGTGTGCCTTTCACAAGCGCCGTGCCCGGGACCATCTCACCATCGCAGTATGGACATTTCATGTTGATCCTCCACAGATAACAGCAAGCTGGCTATCCGGATTGTCTCTTGCGCCGCCACCATCTTGCCGTACACTCACTTTGAGGGCCAGTCAAATCCGATTCTTACGAAGCGGGGGCGGTAGATTCGGGCGTCTTTCGCCATCTGCCAGAAGTCCGTCGAATTGCAGACGTAGGTTAGAATCAGCTCGTCGGGAGCCGATATTTCGAGGTGTCCTTTCGCGGCGTAGCAGAAGTAGGTCTTGTGCCAGTCTGCGTCGGGACATTCATACACTTTCTGCGCCTTGCTCCAGGGACCCGCAGGGGTGGGAGAGGTTCGCATCAGGACGTCTTTGGACATGCCGTTTTCGGTGTAAATCGTTACATATTTCTCCAAAGAGCCCTGGTAGCTGACGGAGTATTCCGGCGCAGCACCGTTGAAGAGCCCGGAGGCGGCTGTCCAGTCGGATTGCCACTGGCCTTCGTGGTAAAACTGCCACGTGTCGAGATGGGTGATGCCATCGGATAATACGCGGGCGACGATCACGCTCCTGCCTGAAGGACCTTTGCTCCAGTCTTCTTTCACGCCGTACAGGTAGATGTACGCTCCATCCAGCATAAGGCTTGAGCCAAAGAATGTGTTGCCACCTTTGGCGAATTCGGCGTAGGGGATTCTCAATTGCGCGATACGCCATCGGTCAGGGTCATCGTTGGGGTTCTCAATTTCCGCCAGCCACAGTCCGACGTGTTTGAACCCAAAGACGGAGTCGTCCTCTGTCTTGATGGTCTGGATCATGGTGATATACAGCTTGTCACTGGCGCGGACCCCGCCGAAAAGCCAGAACCAGCCCACGTGGTCCTGGGGTGTGATGAATGCTGAGGGCTTGCCTTGACTGTCAGTTCCCCAATGGAATGATATGTTGGCTTTCGATACATCACGGCCCCGTTGGATGGCGATGGCGTTGTTGATCATCGTTGCATTGCTGTGTTTGCCATCGACGACAGGGCCTATCCATGAGTCGCTGAAGAGCCACAGGACCTTGTCTTTGCCCATATCGACGGAGGTCACTGCGTCACCGCCTGTCCAGCCATCCGATCGGGCGAAGGCCGCGTCGTACTCAGGCATCGGTTGGGCGGAATAGGATTTCGAAAGAGGTTCCGCCCCTCCGGCGACAGGTGAGAATCCCCACAGCACGAAGAGAGCCAAAACAAGCATGATACATCCGGCCGCCGGCGAACGAATCATAGTCCGGTGTACCTGTTCTTCAGCCTCGTCGTGCTGATCCGTTCTGTTGCATCGGCCTTCGGCTGAGACTGCGTAACGCGCAGTAGATCTGCGATTTACAGCGTCCTTTTGCATTCGTCAGGTCCTGCCAAAGCTCGTCTTACTCTGCACCTGGCCAAAACGGCCGAGGCGCACCTTGTGAGGATCGGACTGCCCACTTGACATTCCATCATTCCACCGTTCCATCGTCAATCATCAATCGCGAATCGTGAGTCTTCAATGGCCCTTGCCGACCACGCGGATCACGCCGGCGCCCTCGAAGGGCGCGCAACAGATTCACGTGGACGTTTGATTCTTGATTTGCTCAGGGCACTCCCCTATCCTGATGCCTTGTTCTCGACTGTTGGCTTGTTCAAGTAATCCAGACACGTCAGGGAGTGCGTTATGAAGGTAATCGCCTTCAACGGCAGTGCACGCAAGGACGGCAACACAGCGATCCTGGTTTGCAGGGTCTTCGCGGAGCTGGAGAAGGAAGGCATCGAGACGGAACTGGTCCAACTGGCGGGCCAGCCCATCCACGGCTGCACCGCCTGCCGCCAATGCTTCCAAAACAAGGATCGGCGATGCGCCGTCGAGGACGACATCGCCAACGATTGCATCGCCAAGATGCTGGCTGCCGACGGCATCATCCTGGCCTCGCCGGTCTACTTCGCGGACATCACGTCGGAAATGAAGGCCCTGATCGACCGTGCCGGCTACGTCGCCCGCGCCAACGACGACATGCTCAAACGCAAGATCGGGGCCGCCGTGATCGCGGCCCGCCGGGCGGGCTCCGTCCACGCCTTCGACTCGATCAACCATTTCTTCCTCATCAGCCAGATGATCGTCCCCGGCTCCAACTACTGGAATATGGGAATCGGCCGAGCCAAAGGCGAAGTGGAAAAGGACGAAGAGGGCCTCAAAACCATGCAAACTCTCGGCCAAAACATCGCCTGGCTGCTCAAGAAGATCAACACCTGACGCCACTTCCCAACGCAAGCTTCGACCAACGCGACAAGAGGAGAGAACACGACTGGCCCGGTCGCCGAATGCGATAGTCAGGCACGCGGCCGACCCTCCTTGTCACCTGCTGATTCACCCGATTCGAGCTTTCGTTTCTGAGTGGCTCCGACGATCAGAAAGGCGACACCAACACCGATGAGCCCAATTCCAACCGCAGATGCTCCTTTTGAATGCAGAGCTGCGCTGAGCGCAACGCCAGCGCCCATAAAGCACACTCCGATAGCAATGAAGGCTATGGGATTTTTCTCACGGTTCTTACCTGGCATTTGATCTCCCTTATCTCGACGTTAAACAGTGCCACCATGCGACTCTCTCCAACTGCCGCGCACAATTGTAGCTTGTCTGGACAAGCAGGTCAAGCGGGCAGGCCTCTCAGCAACCTGCCGCCAGCAGCCGCCTGATTTGTCCATATAGGCTCTGGGCAGAATCGTGGAAGAAACTCTCAAGGATCGCGTATTCCTCGATCTTGGCGAGGCCCAGCACTACGCGAAGGTCCGGCTCACCAGCATGTAGGTCGGTGTTTTGCCTTGGCCGCACAAGAGAACTGATGCCAGTTCCGAAGGTCCGCGAAGTTGTCCGTGAGTCTCTCGGCACTGCCAGGCATCTCACGTTCATTTGCCTGCCCCCGCCAAATGTGTTACAATAGTGAGTCTGGTGGGGCGAACGGGTTCGTCTCAAAGCCCACGCAGGGCGTGATTGGATACGAGGGTCACCGGGGTTCGTGAGGCTGAGGATGCCGATGGTCTTAGGAGTTGCAGATTGCAGGCTGTGGATCGCGACAGCCGCCCTTGCCATTCTGCTATTGCCGGCTGAAATCCTCATCGCCGGCGTCTCCGAGCCCGATATCTCCGTGGTGATCAACGAGATTCTGGCCGCCAACGGCACGGCGGGGCACGATCCTCAGTACGAGTACGACGACTGGATCGAGTTGTACAACGCCGGCGACAATCCCGTCGACCTCGCCGGGTGCTACCTGACCGACGACCTGGCCGTACCGACAAAGTGGCAATTCCTCACGAATGCACCGACCGTCACCACCGTTGCACCAGGCGGCTATCTGCTGATCTGGGCGGACGGCGAGACCACTGCTGCCGGTCTGCACGCCGGTTTTCGTCTCAGTGACGATGGAGAGCAAATCGGACTCTTTGCCCCCGATGGGACGACGCTGATCGACGGCTTCTCATTCGGCAAACAGACGCTCGACATCTCCTACGGCCGCTACCCCGACGGCGGTCCCGACCTGCGATTACTGGTCCCTCCCACGCCGGGAGCTCCAAATATCACCGCCTACGAAGGCGTCACGGAGCAGCCGCAGGCCAGCCCTGCGAGCGGCCTGTGCACCACTGCGATCACTATCACGCTCACGACGGCGACCGAGGGGGCTACGATCTTCTACTCACTCGACGGTACCGATCCATTCAGTGAGGCCCGCGGTCGAGGCATGGGTTCCGTCTACACGGGTCCCATCCGCATCGGCAGGACCGTGACACTGAAGGCAGTCGCCTGGCGATACGGATGGCGGCAGAGCCCGACCTGCACCGAACGATACGTCTTCGTCGATTCCGAAGTCCGCAACTTCAGCTCGCCTGTCGCGATCGCCATCGTGGATACGATGGGCAAGAGCGTCTCCAGGCCGCAGGTGCCGGCCTATGGCTACTTCTTCGATACCGATGAGCAAGGAACAGCCACCATGGGCGAGGAGATTGACTTTGCCGGCAGGGCGGCCATCAACATCCGGGGCAAGAGCTCCGAGGGTTTCCCCAAGCATCAGTACCACTTCGAAACGTGGGACGAGCGGAACAACGACAAAAGCGTCTCGATCCTCGGGCTTCCCGCCGAGTCGGACTGGGTGTTCCAGGGGCCGTACGCGGACAAATCCCTCATGCGCAACTTCCTGGCGTACCAGTGGAGCAACGAGATCGGCCGCTACGCACCACGCACGCGGTTTGTCGAGCTATTCCTGAACACGGGGAACGACGCCGTCTCCATGAGCGACTACCTGGGCGTCTACGTGTTCATGGAGAAGATCAAACTGGGTCCGGACCGCGTGGATGTCGGTGAGCCGCCGGCAGACCCGACCGGGTCCGCGATCACCGGCGGTTACATCGTCAAGAAGGACAAGCTCGACGGAGATGATGTCACGTTTTCCACGAGCCGGGGCCAGACCCTGGTCTACAGCGACCCCAATGGTTACGACCTCTCCCAGGCGGAGAGGGATTGGATTCGGAGCTTCATGAACGCCTTCGAGGCTGCTCTCTACGGCTCCAGCTTCACGGACCCGGCCAGTGGCTACTCCAGGTTCATTGACGTCGGTTCCTTCATAGACCATCACATCGTCGTGGAGACCGCCAAGAACATCGACGGCTTTCGCCTGAGCACCTACATGCACATCGACCACGCCGGCATCCTGCACATGGGACCGGTCTGGGATTACGATCTGTCTCTCGGCAACGCCAACTACGCCGATGGCTGGAACGCCACCGGCTGGTACTATCGCCAGGTCGGCGACGGTGACTACCCTTACTGGCGGCGCCTGTTCCAGGATCCGGAGTTCAGGCTGGCCTACGCCGACCGATGGTTCGAGTTGCGAAGGGACCTGTTCACAACCGATCGCATGATGCAGAGGATCGAGGATCACGCCGCTTTGCTCAACGAGCCGTCGGCACGGAACTTCCAGCGGTGGAACATCCTCGGCATTTACGTCTGGCCGAACTGGTTCATCGCCAAGACCTGGCGGGAGGAAGTCGATTGGATGAAGGGCTGGCTGGCCGACCGCCTCAAGTGGATGGACAGCCAGATCGCCATCGACTGCAGCACAGCAGCGCCGCCCTCTTTCAGCCGACAGGGTGGCCACGTGACACCCGGATCCACGCTGGCCATGAGCGCCGCGTTCGGGGGGGCAGTCTACTACTCCGTAGACGGCTCTGATCCCCGCTTGTTCAGCGACTCGGCCGCCGCGACAGACACCGTCCTTCTCCTGGCGGAGAATGCCGCCAAACGGGTGCTCGTTCCAACTGGACCGGCTGCGGACGCGTGGCGGGGTGGCACGACGTACGACGACTCCGCGTGGACGCTTGTCACGGGTGACCCCGGAGGCGTCGGGTTCGAGAGAAGCACGGGCTACGAGGGCTATATCACATGCGATGTCGGATCTCAGATGTACGATATCCAGAGTAGCTGCTACGTACGGATTCCCTTCACGTTCCCGAATGACATTGCCGATGTGGCCGGTCTGACTCTACGTGTCCGCTACGATGACGGGTTCATCGCGTATCTCAACGGGATCGAGATCGCCAGGCGGAGTTTCGCAGGCACGCCGGCGTGGAACTCCGTGGCCGACACGATCCACGACGATACAGCGGCCGTCAACTTCGAGGATATCCCGATCCCCGGCTTCGCGCAGGCCCTCCGGACAGGCGACAACCTCCTGGCGCTTCATGCCATGAACCAGTCGACCACAAGTTCCGATTTCCTGATCTCGGTGGAGCTCACAGCAGATGAGCGTATCCAAGCACCGACATATCAGGTGCAGAAATATGTGTCGCCGATCTCCATTACACGGACCACCCGTGTCAAGGCAAGGACGCTGAGCGGCAGCAAGTGGAGCGCCCTGAATGAGGCCGTCTTTGCCGTTGGGCCGGTGGCTGCGAACCTGCGGATCAGCGAGATCCTGTACCACCCCGCCGAGGCCGGCAATCCCGACGATCCCAACAGCGAGTAC
>JAFGJR010000149.1 GCA_016928975.1 Sedimentisphaerales bacterium
GATATCGTCTATTGGGCGGAGGGTCCTGTGCCTGCCAGCGGAGGCCAGGGAGGCATGGGGGGAGATGGGGGCGATGGGGGCACGATTGCCCTGCGTGCTGAATCCATATCTGGTTCGTTCTATGCTCTGGGTGGCGATGGCGGATACGGTCGAAATGGCACAGGCGGCCAACCGGGAGTCGATGGAGGTGATGGCGGTGACGGCGGCGTGATAGACGTTGCTGTGACGGACGGCAGTGATCTGGTCGCCTTGGTGTATGGCGGCGCGGGTGGGCGGGGTGGGGACCCGGGCGGTGACGACGGGGAGCGTGGCAGCCCCGGCCAAGTTCACACAGGGGATTATGCCTCCAATCCCACGGCGGTACCGGAGCTTGTGAACATGGATTCCTGGACTATCATGCTCTATTCAGCCGCCGATGATGCCACGTCGGTCAAAGGCATGTTGAGGCGAAAATCAATAGAAGACGGCCTGGAGCAAGAACTTGACGGCATGGAACTCATCCGTTTGTCAGACACGCCTGTGAATATGCTTGTCTTGATGGATCGTCACCCTGACAAGCCGTTGCCCGAGATCAGGTGGCCCATCTGGCAGAGCCGTTATGACTACAATCTCCCGGGATCCGTGAATTGGGCGCAATGGCACAACACGCGATGGGGTTGGGTCTCGTACGATGACAGCCTTTCGATTGAGGAAGAACCCGAGGGACGTTTCAGCAGTGTCCTGGTCAGGCCGGACCCTGGCGCGGAATGTGAGTTGAACACGGGGAATCCGCGCACCCTTTCGGACTTCGTCAACTGGGCCACGACAGCGGCCCAGGCAGAGCACCGGATGCTCGTGGTCGGCTCACATGGATCGGGCCGGCGCGGAATGGCACACGATGATACGGACAAGGATAGGCTTTTTCTGCCAGAGCTGGCAGAGGCACTGGATGATATGACCTCGCCCATTGATATCCTGGTGATTGAAGCCTGCATATGCTCGACTGTTGAGGTCCTTGCAGAGCTTGCTCACGGTCCGGAGCCAAACACGCCCAGAGTCGGGTATGTTGTCGCCGCCCAGAGCACGACCAATGGGTATGGGCGCAGCTCAGTATTCCTTGAGGCAGACGGTTTTGAGATCAAGGGGACAAGAACGTGGCTGGAGGATCTGGCTTCGGGGGTGGACTTGGCGCCGAAAGCGCTCGCGACCCGCATTGGGAATGAATGGACCATGGTCAGAGAAGTACATGCTGCATTCGACCTCTCGATGTACTTCGATTGCGAAAAGGCGATCAGGGAGTTCGTGGACGCCGTACTCGACCCAAACGTCAGCACGGAAGACATCAGGCAGCTCGGGAAAATCAGGGACTTCCATTCATTCTCCTATTCTCACCGAGATCTGTTCATGTTCATGCTCAAGCTTGACAACGCGCTGTCCAACCAGCCGCAGGCGATCAAGATCATGGACGCTGCCAAAGAAGTCCGAAGTGCCTTTGTCCCGATGAGGATGGCCTACACCTCCGGGATGGGCGATCCTCCCAATGCCGGCTTGTCTGTCTGGTTTCCTTCGTGGGCGGGTGAAGACATGTCGGAATATCAGCATTTGGAATTCGCGAAGGCGACTCGCTGGCATCTGTTCTTGAGAAAGATCGGGGACACATTCCTCGGCGTCTATGATCAATTCAACCCTTATTTCTTCCCGGATGACATTCCCGACAGCGAGGCGGACGCTCAGCCTCTTGACACGCTTGGCGGCACTTCTTCGAGCGTGCAGACGGTGCAAGCCGCTGGCGTCGCGGCCCCGAGGGGGACCCGCGCTCTCGTCGAGTCGTATCTCCACTCGTCAAGCGATCTGGACTGGTATCGGTTCCAGGCCGACGCCGGCCAACTGCTCCACATGGATATCGTCGGCCTTTCCGGGGGCCTTCTCTCGGAGGGGATGGCGACCGTCTTCAGTCCCCAGGGAGGGGCACTGACCACGGTGGAAGCAGACCACGACGGGGGCATCGCCAATGCCATCGTTCGATTGCCGGCCAGCGGAACGTACTATATCCAGGTGGCCTCGAGCATCATGTCGATCCCCGGACAGCCACTTGTCGGCCAAGGACTGTATTCCTTGAATCTGTGTCTCTACGACCCCGACGCCTATGAACCAAACCTCGTGGTCGACGCCAGCGAGCTTGATTTCAGTGCTGTCGAGGGCGGCGAGACGCAAGTCGGCACGATAACACTGACGAACCTGGGCGGCGCGAGTATTGAGATCGCCGGGATCGGGCTTGAGGAAGAGTCATCACCGTTTCTTGCCCCGTATTCCCCACTGGCGACACCATTTGCACTTGGGCCTGGGGAAGCGATAGAGATAGACGTGGGGATGCAATCCTATCAAGGCGGTGTGGCGGAAGACACATTAGTCGTTGTCCCGACCGATGCAAATTACGCGGTTGTGGAGATTCCGTTGCGTGTCAGCAGTTACGACCCGAACGATCTTTTTGTCGTCGGCGGTGGCGTGTACACGGACCTGACCGATCCGCCGACCAGCGGTCTGGCAGGTGTGTGGATGACTCTCGACGGAGGCATTGTACCCTACACGACCCAAACAGGCAGCGGTGCCGGACTGTGGCAGATTGAGGGCGTACCGACTGGCGCCTACACTCTGACACCCAGCCGGCCCGGATATACCTTCGAGCACGTCAGCGGTGGAATCCCGGATGGGCAGGCGAGCATCACGGTTGAAGTGAACGAGGCCAATGAGCCTGTCAATCGGGACGTTCAGTTTCTGGCGCACAGCCGACCGGGGCAGCTCCACGACTGGAACGGCGATGGGATCGTCAGTATCGTGGGCGACGTTCCCCTGTTTGTGAATTGTGTGTATTTCCAGGACTGCCCGGATGGCGTAGACAACATCGCCATAGGTGACTGCAACGGCGATGGCATCCTGAGCATTGTCGGGGATGTACCTTGTTTTGTGGAGTGTGTGTACTTTGGCAACTGCTCGGAATAGGGCCGACGGGCGCGCGAGGCGCGCGTGGCTATCCAGAACGAAGCCACCGGCAGGAAAGAAGAAAGGGGGGTTCGTCCGTATGGACAGGGGGCGCGATTCGTGGTATAGCCTCATTCCGAGTCAACGTGCTTTCTCCCATAGTCCATAGTCGAATGCCTTTTCGCCCATCGCTGGGGCGTTCGTCGTCTCAGATGGATCAAGATAGGAGAGATCGACATGCGTAGGCGATTGTTGGAGACTGGAACGTGGAGGATCCGTTCCTTTCTGCCGGCTCTGGTGACGGGCCTGATCCTGGCTGCCGGTCCGGCTCAGGGCGTCGTGAAGATCGGTGGCGTGGTCTTCACGGATTTGGGTGTGCCGCTGGGCAGTGGGCTGGCCGGCGTGACAGTCACTGTGAAGAACGTGACGGATACGTTCCAGGCCGTGACTAGCGACCATCAAAGCGTCATGTTGCGCGGTCTGTGGGACGTGGACGTCCCGGCGGGGACATACGCGGTCACCCCTTGTATGTCTGGCAAGAGATTCGAGCATATCGTCGGGAGTGCCTCCGATGGCAGAGCATCCATCACGATTGTCGTCCCGGAGGACCCTACGCCGCAGCAGTTGTCGGCGCTGCAGAGTATCATGTTCCTCGCCAGCGACGGGGTCGGGGCGGCGGACCCCAACGAAAGCACCGTCGATGCAGCATCCCCTGTCAATCCTGGCGGGACCAGCACGATCACCGTCACGGCAAGGGACGTCTGTGGAAATCCAATCGCAGGTGTCCTGAAGACGCAGATTGTCGTCTCGGCAGCGCCCGCGGGCGCCACTGTCAGCCAGCCGGGGATGGATACGAATGCGAGTGGGCAGACGACTGCGTCGATCTCCAGTGCCGGCGCGGGCGAGTGGGTCGTCCGCGTGACGATCGACGGAATGGAGATCGCAGACACCGCCACGGTGAGATTCGAGGGGCCGCGTCAGCTTGTTTTCACAGGCCGGCCGGTCGGTCCCTACGCGGCAGGCGCCGAGATCAATGCGATTCCACAGGTGACGGTCAAAGATGGAATCGGCGACACGGATACGTCGTACACAGGCAGGATTACGATCGCGATTGGGAACAACCCTGCCGGAGGCGTGCTCTCGGGCACGAAACAGCGGAATGCAGTTGCCGGCGTGGCGGACTTCCCCGGCCTGAGCATCAACAAGGCAAGTGATGAGAACTACACGCTGGTTGCTACGGCAGAGGGCATCGGGGGCTCGGCGGAGAGCAATCCATTCCAGATCATACCTGCGGCAGCGGCGAGTCTGGTCTTCATCCGTTCGCCCGGCAGGACGAGTGCCAACGAGATTCTCTCTCCACACCCACAGGTCGAGATTCGGGACAGTCTGGACAACCGCGTAACCGGCTCGGCCGATCCGGTCACCGTGGCGCTGGTTGGACCGGGAACGCTTGGCGGTACCACAACAGTGAATGCCGACCAGGGTGTCGCCACGTTTGCTGACCTGACGGTAGGCCCTCCCGGCGCCTTCCCCAACGACTTCCAACTGACGGCCACGTCCGGCTCGTTGACGTCGGCAACCGGTGACACCTTCACCGTGTCGGCCGACCCGGCACTGACCATTGAGAAAACGCACGATCCCGAGCCGGCGGACCCCAATGCCGAAGTGGTCTATACGATCACGTACGGGAACATAGGGTTGGGCAATGCGACTGACACGGTCATCGTCGAGACGCTGCCCGCGGAGCTCGCCTTTGTCAGTTGTACCGACAGCGGCGCCTACGTCGCTGCCAACAAGACGATTACATGGACGATCGGGGCTCTTGCTGCGGGAACGACAGAACAGACCGTCAGTTTCACCGCCAGAGTCCCCGACTGGCGCGATGGCGGGCGCATCGTGAACGGCAATCTAACGATCGGCTGCGTGGAGAAGGAGCCCGTGACCGGTGCGCCTCCTGATGTCACGCACATACGAGACGAGCAGGCGCCCGAGGTCTCCGGCCAGATACCAGCGGCGAACCACGCGTTCGCCGCCTTGGACCCGATGATTCAATTCCACGTCACCGATCGGGGAGGCGTCAACTTCAGTGGAGGCACGGTCAAGATCTTCATCGAAGATGATCTCGTCTATGACGGCTCAGCGGAGAATCCTTCCGGCCAATACAACTCAAGGACCAGGACCCAGGCCGTGAGAGGCATCTGCCGGCGGGCGGGCGATGCCAATGACTACACGTTCACATTCGTACCGTCGAGCAGGTTCCGCTACGAGCAGCAAGTGACTGTCCGGGCCGAGGTGGCAGACGCGGCCGGCAACACGGCCACCAGGAGCTATTCGTTCTCGATGCAGTCGCGGACGTTCGGGGCGAACGTCAAGGTGAACAGTGACACGGGCTCGCTCGTACAGGACAATCCGGCCACCGGATGCGATATCGAGGGGAACATCGGAATCGTGTGGGATCAGACCACCGCGGCCGGCGACAGGGACATCTATGGGACGATTCTGCCTGCCGGTGGAGACGCTTTCGAGCCCAGCGCGGCAATCGTCGCGGATCCCAACGACCAGTGCAACCCGGTAGCCATGGTGGATACGACCGGCGCCATATTCGTCGTCTGGCAGGGCGACGATCCGAACCATCACTGGGATATCTTCATCTGTTCCTCCAATGGGACAACGTGGTCAGCTCCTATCAAAGTCAATGGAGGAGATCCCCACAACTCCAGCGAACAGATCTCGCCGGCACTCGGCATCCGCCGTGGCACGCCGGATACCTTGTATGTTGCCTACGAGGATACCCGTTCCGGCAACAAGGACATCTGGCTGGCCAGTTCCACCGACGGAGTCGCCTGGACCCAGACACAGATCACCAACGATCCGGCCGACCAGACCGGGCCCATCGTCGGCGTGGAGCCGAATGGTGTGGTGTACGTGATCTGGACCGATGCGCGAGGGGCCGGGACGACGGGAACCGATATCTACGGCGCTCGTTCCGACAGTCAGCCGGCGTGGGCCAACAGTCCCTTCGTCGATGAGGCCACGAACCAGAGCGATCCCGCCGGCGCGATCGCGAACCGAGCACACCTTGTGTGGGTCGATGGCGACGATCTGCTGTATGCCTGTCGGGGAATGTCGTCGTCGCCGCAGAGCATCATTGATGACGAGCCCGACGCTCTGCCGATCCTGCCGGCTTTGGCTGCAGTGACGGTGACCGATGCCAACGACAGGGTACTTGCCTGCTGGGTGGATCATCGCGACTCCGCGGCTCGCGGTTCCGACATCTACTTTGCCGAGGCCGCGTCTCCCTTTGGGACCAACGTCCGGGTGAACGACGATGTCGGAGCGCACCGGCAAACGAGGCCGGCCATCGGTGTGGATGATGCGAACGAGCCGTATGTCGTCTGGGTCGACAACAGAAACGGCAACGATGACATCTACTATGCCGGCGCGACGGCCTTCGAGCCGTACTCGGTGGAAGTCGATGTCAATGGCGTTACTGTGCCGGAGGTCGCGAATCTGGAAGTGAGGATTCCGGTGGGTGCTCTGCCGGCTGGCGTTGAGGCCTCCGATATCACAATCGCCAGGGTCTCCAATCCGCCGGAGCCGCCTGTGAACGGTTTGGGCATAGCCTACAGTTTCGGACCCAGCGGCGCGCAGTTCGATCCTCCTGTGACCATCCGGATTCCCCTGGATCAGAGCAGTGCCGGCAACAACGTCTTCACCGTCTACCGGTACGACCCAGCAATTGGCTGGACCACGGAGGGGATTGACCAGAGCACTATCCGCAAGGTTGGGGCGGGTGACAACACATATCTGGAGGTCAGTGTCAGTCACTTCAGCATCATTGAGGCAAGCGGCGCGTACTATGGTGGCGGCGGTGGCGGCGGCGGGGGTGGATGCGCGTTGTCCCCGTGGAGCAACGTCGGTCCCATCGAGTTCATCGTGCCGTTGGTCGTGTGCATGGTGATTCTGGTCACCCTTCGCGTCGTGAGTCATCTGCGGCGTCGTTGCGGCGACGGTCGGAACTGAGTACGGAACCGATGAAACAGCGGCAACAGCCAATTCGAGGCGTGGATGGATGCGTGGCGGAATGCCCTCGAGCCTTTCCTGCAAGGGCGGAGCCCCACATCAGCCCACAGGAAGTAGTGCTCGTCACGACGACGGTTCTGGCGCTACTGATGGTGTGTCATCGACTGAGTGGACGCTGGGTGTGGTCACTGAGCTCGCTTGTCCTGGTCCTGGGGGCTGTGGTCCCCATCATGGCTCGGGGCCGGCACTTGGCCACGCTCGGCTTGCAGTGGGGACAGGTCAAGTCGGGGATTGCCCTGCTGGTAGCTGCTGCCGCTGGCATGCTGGTGTTGGGATTCCTCGCTGTGGCAGCGTTCAAGCACATGGCGATCCAACCTCCGCTGGCCGCGTCGATCCCGCCAGACGGGCGGCTTGTCTGGGTCCTGTTCCAGTTCGTCTACGTCGCGCTGCCCGAAGAGCTTTTCTTCCGGGGATACGTTCTGGGCAGCAGCCTCTGCCTGCTGACGACATCCGGGAAGATGAGCCCTTTGGTCGCGGGGCTCACGGCTGTTCTGCTGTCCGCCGCGGTCTTCGCCCTATCTCATGTGCTGATCCTGGGACATGCCGCCTCCCTTCTCACGTTCTTTCCCGCCTTGCTCTTCGGGTGGCTGTTCGTTAGGATGGGTTCCCTGGTTCCGGCGGTCGTGCTGCACGGCGTGGCAAATATCGGCTGTGCGATGATGGTTGGGGTGTCTGTCTGAGCGAGTGCCGCGAGGGGTGGAAAATGCGATGGATTGGTCAATTGAGCAGACTGCTGTGGGGTCTGAACCTTGTGTTGGTGGTGGTGGCGCTATTTGCTGTGGTTGTCTCCCTCGCTCCCGAGCAGTCGGCACCGCCTGTGGCTGCTCCTGCCTCTGTGCGTGTGGTGACAGAGGGACCTGAACGGATGACGCAGCCGGTGGCGGATCAAGTGGATCCCCGGTTGATCATGGAGCGGGATATCTTTGGAGCCGGACTCGGCGCAGCGGCCGGTGGACCTGCGAAGTGGGAGGCTGTTGCGCCCGAGCAGCCGAAGATGGAGCTCAAGCGGGAACTGCCTTTGCGGCTCCTGGGGACTGTGGTGGATGAACGAGGCGCTTCCTACGCCATCCTGGAGAACCTGGCGACCAAAGCCCAGGATGTCTATCGGATCGGAGACGTGGTCGGCCAGGTGCAGATCGAGGACATCGAGCAGAACAGGATCGTCGTCGTGAACATGGGGGTGCGTGAGACGTTGAGCATAGCCCTGGCGGGCCGCGATGTGCCGGCGGCAACCGTGGTGAGCCAGACGGCCGCACCTGTGCAGCCGGCCGAGCTTGCCGCTGGCGACGTGGTCCGGGTCGTGTCGGGCTCGCAACGGCAGATCAATACCCGTGCCTCGACGGAGAGCTACAGCCGGGCGGCGCAATTGCTTAGCAAGTTGCAGATGTCTCCCCATATCAGCGAGGGTCGGCCGGATGGTCTGCAAATATCCGGCGTGGGCGACTCCGCTATGGCCCAGCTCGTGGGGCTCCGCGACGGCGATGTGATTCGAACGATCAACGGCCATCCGATTTCCAGCGAGAGGAAGGCGTCGGAAGTGCTTCGGACGGCGCGAAAGATCGGACACGCCAGGATCGAACTGACCCGAGGGCAACAGCGCAAATCCCTGGCTTTTCACGGTAGCTCGTGGTGAGGCGTCTGCTCAATGGCGAACCTGTGGATACATGAAGGGCTACTGTAGTGAGCGGTCAAATGAGAATCGCGCCTCTTCGCGTCACGACGGTGCTGCTGGTCACCGCAGCATTCTGCGGTCAGATAGCTCGGCCTGCATGGTGCTCGGTGGGTACGCAGTCCGGTGTCCGAATGCCGTTTCTCGATGAGCCGGGAGCGGCGGAGCGGCTGGTCTCGCTGGATTTCAGCCAGGTCGATATCCGCATCTTCATCAAGACGGTCGGCCAGCTCACGGGCGTCAACTTCCTTGTCGATGACAAGATCTCGGGGACAGTGACATTGATCTCGCCGAGCAAGATCCGTCTGGGCGAGGTATACGGCGTGTTCGAGTCCGTGTTGCAGACGAAGGGCTATGCCGCGGTCCCTGCCGGCAGTCTCGTGAAAATCGTGCCCCGGGCCGAGGGCGGCAGAGGCAACTTGCCCATCCGCATCGGATGCGATCCTGACGAGATCCCTGTGGACGACAGTCTGGTGACACAGATCATGCCTGTGAAACACGCCGATGTGACCCAGGTGAGCACGGTGATGAGTTCTCTGGTGTCGGCGGGCGGCCAGGTGACCGCGTTTCCTGAAACGAGCACGATCATCATCACCGATACGTCCTCCTCGATTCATCGAGCGGCGAGGATCGTGCGGGAACTGGATATCGAGGGGCCGCAGGACAATATCGAAGTGGTCTCGCTCAAGCACGCCTCGGCAGTCAAGATCTGTGAGCAGGTCACTCAGATCCTCCATCGCGGCCAGACGCAGAGCCGGTTTCGTCGCCCTGCAACTGCGGCCCAGCCGGAGGTGGCCGGCTCCGTGCGAATCCTGCCCGACGAGCGGACGAACTCCGTGATCCTCATGGCGGCGCCCGGCGACGCGGAGACCGTCAAAGGGATCGTCACGCGCCTCGACGTCGAGCGCCCTCTGGAGGCCGGCAACATCCACGTGATCTATCTGGAGCATGCGGAGGCCAAGGAGCTGGAGAAGGCGGTCTCGGCCGCCGTAGGGAGGATCGTGACCTCTGCAGGCGTGGATCGCTCGGAGCCCCTTCAGATCACTTCGGACGAGAGCACCAACTCCCTGATTGTTGTCGCGTCCCCGCAGGACTACCAGCTTGTCGGGGAGATGGTCCAGAAACTGGACATCGTGCGGGAGCAGGTGCTTGTCGAATTCCAGATCATCGAGGCCAGTGACAATGTCCTGAAGCAACTGGGCTTTGACTGGGCGACACTCGACCAGGCGGTGGCCGGCAGCATCCGGGGCTTCGCCTTCACGAACCTCGGGCCGCGAGTGGAGGCGGCGTCGGGCGACCTGCAAGGCGTCGGCATCGGCCTCTGGAAGGAAGTGAACGGGACGCCCGAGATCGGAGCGATCCTGCAGGCGCTGGAGAAGAACTCCGCCGTCAATATTCTCTCGACACCCCATGTTCTGACGTCGAACCACCAGGAGGCGACGATCACCGTCGCCGACAACGTGCCGTTCGTGAGCCAGTCGCGAGTGACGGAGTTCGACCCCGCCACTCCCACCGCCATTCGCACCTTTGACTTCAAGGATGTCGGCATCATCTTGAAAGTGCGTCCGCATGTCAGCGGCGCCGGGCTGGTGCGGATGGAGATCGATGCAACCTTCAGCAAGCTCATCGAAGGCGTCACCGGTCTGGGCAGCGAGACCCCGACGACGGCCAAGCGGGAGGCCAAGACCATCATCTCGATCATGAGCGGCTCGACCGTCGTCATCGGCGGTCTGATGCGGGACGACAAGGAGAAAGTGGTGAAGAAAGTGCCGATTCTGGGGGATCTGCCCTTGTTGGGTGTGCTGTTTCGATCCGATCAGTCTCGTTTGCAGAAGACCAATCTGCTCCTTTTCATTACGCCGCACGTTTTGAAGGATCGCGACAGTCTGGCCGAGATGACGGGACGGAAGAGGCAGGAGCAAAACAGCGATGAAACCGCTCGCTCGAAACCGTAGACGCGTGGCGATGTCGGACAGATCCTCAGTCGTTCACGAGGTGAGACAGCGGCCATGATTCCGCAGATCGGTCAAATCCTTGTGCGTCGCAAGGCCCTTTCCCAGGAGGACCTGGCGGGTGCTCTGGCGCTTCAGGAGCAACAGATCCCAGGTAAACGGATCGGGCAGTTGCTTGTGGAATCGGGACACATTAGCGAAGGTGACGTGGGCAAGGCTCTGGCCGAACAGTGGGGATACCCATATGTGGAGCAGATTGCGGCTGAGTCCATCGGGGCGGAGCTGCTCCAGCACCTGCCGATCGAGTTCCTTCGCAAACACGGCGTTCTTCCGTTCTACCGAGAGCCGGGGGCCCTTGCCATAGCGGTGGTGGACCCGACGGACACGATGGCCATTGACTCTGTGGTCAACCGAATGGGTGGCGCGTGCGTACGAGTGCTTGCCCCGCGTCCAGCAATCGAGGCGGGTTTGAGCCAGTACTACTATCATGACGGCGATCCTGCCGGGCAGAGCGACTTGGAGGCGGACGAACGGTTGCAGAGCGTCAGCGGGGAGACCTACACGGAAGACTTGTTGGACCTGTCGAAGGGCGCGCCGATCATCAAGCTGGTCAATGCGTTTCTTTTCCAGGCCAGCCAGTCGCGGGCCAGCGACATTCATGTGGAGCCCTACGAGCATGATGTGAAAGTGCGGTTCAGGATCGATGGTGTGTTGTACACGCGGTCGACCTTTCCGAAGCAGTACTTTGCGGCCATGGTGTCACGGTTGAAGATCATGGCCAAGCTGAATATCGCCGAGCGCAGGCTCCCGCAGGATGGCCGCAGCCGGATCAAAATCGGGGACCGCGAGCTGGACACGCGCGTCTCCACCATCCCCACGGCCTGGGGCGAACGCGTGGTGCTCCGCCTGCTGGATGAATCGGGCGCTCGCTTCGGACTGGGACAGCTCGGATTCGAGGCGCAAACCGAGAAGCAGTTTCGCAGTCTCATTGCCCGGCCGCATGGAATCATTCTGTTGACTGGCCCCACCGGCAGTGGAAAGACCACCACGCTCTACGGCGCGATCACGGAGCTCAACCGCGACGACCGAAACATCATGACCGTGGAAGACCCGATCGAGTACCGTCTGGCAGGCGTCAGCCAGACGCAAGTCATGCCCAAGATCGGCCTGACCTTTGCCGCGTGCCTTCGTCACATTCTGCGTCAGGATCCGGATGTCATCATGATCGGGGAAATCCGGGACCTGGAGACGGCGCGAATTGCGATCCAGGCGGCGCTGACCGGCCACCTCGTCTTCAGCACGCTGCACACGAATGACGCCGCGAGCGCCGTCACGCGACTGGTCGATATGGGCATCGAGCCGTATCTCGTGTCTTCCTCCCTGCTTGCGATCATGGCGCAACGACTGGTCCGGCGTGTGTGTCCTCAGTGCAAGGGCGTCTCCGAGATTCAAGGCGATCCCGATCTGTCCCTGGCGGCCAATGGTTGTTCGAATTGCAGTGGGACAGGCTACAGGGGCCGGATGGGGATCTTCGAGCTGCTGGTGCTGGAGGATGAGATCCGGGAATTGATCTTGACCGATGCGAGGGCCCACCGGATCAGACAGGCGGCGATGAAGAAGGGAATGCGCACATTGCGCGAGGACGGCCAGGGCAAGGTCTCCCGCGGACTGACCACGGCCGAGGAGGTCCTGCGTGTGACACAGGAGGATTCCGATTAAGCGGATTCGAGGTTGACGGCGACGATGGCACTGTTCGAATACACGCAGGTGAGCGGTACGGGCCGGGAATCCCACGGCGTGGTGGATGCGCCGTCACTGGGTGAGGCTCGCAGGCGGCTTCGCGCAGCCGGTGCTCACGTCACGGAGATCAGCCAGAAGCAGAGGGAACTGCAAGGCCAGGAGGCAACCGTGCGGTCGCGCGCCGGCAGGGTCGGCGTGCGGGAACTGTCCGTCGCCACTCGCCAGTTATCAGTCCTGCTGCTTGCGGGCATGCCGCTTGTGGGGGCTCTGTCGGCGCTCGTACAGCAGCTCGCCGACACACGCCTTGCAAGGGTCTTTGCCCGGGTCCGCGACAGTGTCAATGAGGGGGTCGCCTTGGCGCGGGCTCTGGAGGAGCACCCGTCGGTGTTCCCGCCGGTCTATGTCAGCATGGTGGAGGCCGCGGAGGCAGCCGGCACGCTGGAGAACGTGTTGTCGCAGCTCGCGGACCTGTTTGAGCGACGCGCCAGGCTGATGAACAAGGTCACAGCGGCGCTGGCCTATCCCGTGTTCATGATGATTGTGGGCTCGTGCGTCGTCCTTTTCATCCTGAGCTTTGTGCTGCCCAGTGTCACGAAGCTGTTTCTGGAGATGAAGATGCGCCTGCCCTGGCCAACCGTCGTGCTGATCGAGGCCAGTGATATTGCATCGCATTACATCTGGGCCTTTGCCATCGTGCTGATCGGCTTGATCGGCGGCAGCGTCTATTGGCTCCGGACAGGCGCGGGGCGCAAGTTCTGGGATCGCCTTAAGCTGCGACTTCCGCTGTTCGGCGAGGTCACGCTCAAGGTGTCGGTGTCTCGATTCTGCCGTACCCTTGGGGTCCTGTTGGCCAGCGGAGTGACGATCGTGGAGGCGCTGCGGTTGTCCGAGCGGGTCGCGGGCAATACCGTGATCGCCCAAGCGGCCGCCGATGCCCGGGAGGCCGTCAGCCACGGCGGCACGATTGTGGATTCCCTCGACAGGAGCGGCGTGTTCCCACCGCTGGTGGTGAACATGATCGCCGCGAGCGAGCAAAGCGGAACGGTCGAAGCGGGACTCTCCAGGGTCGCCGACCTGTTGGATGGCGACGTGGAGGCCCGATTGAGTACGCTGACCTCGCTGCTCGAACCGGTTTTGATCCTGGTGCTGGGTGTCATCGTCGGATTCATCGTCCTGGCGATGCTTCTGCCGATCTTCGATATCAACCAGGCGATTGCGTAGGAACTCAAGATAGGAGATACGTTCGTGCGAAAACTGAATCCTATGTGGTGGCGCCGTACGTCAGGCTTCACTCTTATCGAGTTGATGGTGGTCATCGTGATCCTGGGGATTCTGGCGACGATCATGATGCCGAAGATTCTGGACAGGCCGGAGCAGGCCCGCCGGATGAAGGCGAAGGTACAAATTCGCAACCTTCAATCGTCGCTGGCCTTCTTCAAGACCGACACGGGGCGTTTCCCGACTACGACGGAAGGGTTGGAAGCCCTCGTGAGCGATCCCGGCCTCAAAGGCTGGAAGCAGGGCGGCTACATCGAAGGAGGCAAGGTCCCCGTCGATCCCTGGGGCAATTCGTATATGTACATCTGTCCGGGCACCCATGATGAATACGACCTCGAATCCTACGGCAAAGACGGTGAAGATGGCGGCACAGGGGATAACGCAGATATCGAGAGCTGGAACCTGGATCAGCAGTAGCGCCCATGACCCGGCGCCACGCGCGTTCACGTTCGTCGAGCTCATTATGGTTCTGGTCGTCCTGGGGATGTCGGCGGCCGTCGCTTTCCCCAGGCTGGACCGGCTGCTGCTGAGTGAGCCCCAGCCGTGGCACAGCGCGCGAAAGCTGATGCGGCTGGCGAAGCACGCCCACGAATTGGCTATCGCGACGGAGTCGGCATTTGTGTTGCACATCGACCGCGAGACCGGCGAGTACTGGGTGGCGGGCAAGCAGGCCGGCGAACGGCGAAGCTTCGCAGGGTCGTTGCCCGAAGGAGTCCTGATTACCGATGTCAAGCTGCTGGGAGAGGATCGTCCGGTGGAGAAGGTGTTGGCCGTGGAATTCAGTCCTGAAGGCTGGTGCGATCCGGTGGTACTGAGTCTCACCTCGTCAGACGGCCGGACGGTGAGACTCGCGATCGATGAATGGTTCGATGCAATGTGTCTCGACGGTGAGGAGCAGGCTGGATAGACATGTCGGATGCCCGCGATACTGATGGTGCGAGCTCTGCCGCGCATGGACGCTTCGGCTTCACGTTCATGGAGATTCTCGTGGCGCTGTGCATTGTGCTCATCGCACTGGTTCCGCTGATCCATCTGCACGTGATCAGCATCCGCATGACCGATTCGAGTTCGCGGATCGCCGCCGCGACGCTCGTGGCCAACGACAGGCTGGCGGAAATCCTGGCGATGGGCACTGCGGCGCTTGGCAAATCGAGCGGGCGCGTGGAGGACCAAGCCGGCAGGGTTCTTTATCGTTGGACATCGGTTGTGACGGATGCCGCCGTGCCGGAATTGGAGTCGGCACGGCTGATGGGCCTGCGCCAGGTGCACGTGGACGTAACCTGGCGGGATGGAGAGCGGGACGCTGTAGTCTCGCTTGACACGCTGATCCACACGCCCGTTCGAGGCGAACGTGAGATTCTGGATGACTCGAATGCTGACGAGAGCGACAAATCGACCGCCTTGCCTCGCTCCCAACTGTGAGCAGGGGATCTGTGGTTGGCCTCGCGCAACCAGGGGCTTTACGCTCCTGGAGACTCTTGTTGCGTTGAGCATGCTGACTCTGATCCTCGGTGCTGCGTACGGGAGCTACCGGGCGGTGACGGGTTCCATTGTGGACCTTGAGCCCCGGCTCGATCTCCACCAGAAGGGGCGATTCTTCATCCAGAAGCTGTCTCGACAGATCCGGTGCTGCTATGGCGGTCGCGGGGACCAGGCGGCGCGGTCCGCGCCGGATCGGAATGACGTGAACGAACCCGCGTTGCGCGAGCAGATGCGCTTCTTTCAGGGAGGTCTCGCGGCGTCCGACGACGTCATGCTGCGGTTTGTAACCACGAGCCGCCGGTTGAATCGCAAGTCGGACATCGTCTCTTTGGCGGTTGTCACCTACAAGATGGACGCATTGCAGCATGCCCTGTTGACCTGTGAGCAAGCGTACGGGCGGCGAACGAGTGGCGGGGATGAGAACTGGCGCGCGGTTCTGGAGAACGTGGCGGAGATCGAGTTTCAATACTTCGACGGCAAGGATTGGCGCCAGCGTTGGGACTCGCAGGTCGAGGGTGGGCTGCCGAGAGCTGTGAGAGTCGCGATAGTGCAGGAATCGAGACAGAATCATGCCTCCGCTCGCTTCACCTCCATTGTTCCCATACGATGCTTCTCGCCCGGACGGCCCAACGGCCAGGACAAGGCAGATCGAAAGGTAAGAGCCGATGCACAGTGAGCACTCATCGGTGGGCAGACCCGGGATCGCGCTGATCGTCGTGCTGTTGATCGTCGCTGTCATTGCGGCCGTCGTCTTCGAGTTCTGCTACGAGTCTCGCGTGCGATTTCACCTGGCCGAGAACACGCGCAGCGGGTACCAGGCTCTGTACTGTGCGGAAGCAGGCCTGGCCGTCGCGATGTCGGCGCTTGAGCAGAGCGGCAGCCCGTGGGCCGATGAGACGCTCGCCGGAATCCTGTCGGGAGCGGAACAGATCCCTGTGGGCAAAGGTTATTGCACGGTGTCTGTCACCGGCGAGCAGGGCAGAATCAATGTGAACGGTCTGGTGGCGCGCGACGGCAAACCTGTTCGTCGACAGGTCGATCGGATGTTGCGGCTGATCGACGTGCTCAATGCGCAACGCCAAGAGAGGACGCCTATAAGCTACAGCCTCGTTGCGGCGATCATCGACTGGATCGATGCGGATGATGAGACTACGGTCCTGCCGTACGTGCAGGGAGAGAATACCGGCGCGGAGAGCGAGTACTATCGCAGCCTCGAAGTGCCTTATCGCTGCAAGAACCAGCCGCTGGAGGTGGTGAGCGAGCTGCTGTTCGTCAAGGGGATGACCCCGGAGATTCTGTGCGGTCTTGCCGCTGCGGAGCAAACGGGCCCATCCCCGGGGATCGGGCAATTCCTCACGGTTTACGGCGACGGCCGGGTGAACGTCAACGAGGCGTCTGCGATCGTGCTGCAAAGCCTTTCCGAGCAGATCGACCCAGCGCTGGCCGAGACCATAGTGCAGCATCGGCCTTACCGGAACCTGGAGGAGCTCCGTCGCGTGCCGGGGATGACACCGGGAGTATTGCAGGTGGTCCGCGGCCTTGCCACTATGCAGTCGGGCGACGAGTATTATACTGTGACCGCGCGCGGCGCTGTGGGCAACTGCGTTCGGACGCTACGCCTGGCAGTCCGAAGAGACCGCATCCGGGGCCGTTTGACACCTTTGATTCGCTGGGAGATGTGAACGCAGATGGCTTGCTCGGTAGGCATCGATATCAGCGCTGACGGCATCAGGATCGTGCAGCTTTCGCGACGAAGCGGCCGGCTTTCCGTGCTTGGGACGTACGCGAAAGAAGCGCAACCGCAAGAACCGTCCGCCGCATCTGCCGGGCCACAGACGCAGGATTTTGCCCCTCTCTTGACGGAGGCGATCCATGAGGCCAGGCTCAAGACGAGCGCTGCTGTCGTTGTTGGCTTGCCCCATTCAGAGGTCTTCTTCAGCAGCCTCACGACGGAATTGACGAGGCGCGAAGACGTCCGAAGGCTGCTGCAATTCGAGCTGGAGGATGATTTTCCTCTGCCTTTCGAGGATCTTGTCGCGGACCTCTGTAGCTGTCGGCGCATCGAGGAGGACCGGTACGAATACCTGATTGCCGCTGCCTGTCGCCGCCAGATCGACGCGTGGACCCAGACGTTCGACAGCGCGGGACGGCGGTGCTCCGTGCTGTCAGCGGACGTGGTTGCTCTCGATGCAGTGGCGGATCTGACCGGGCAGCATGGTGATGACAGGCCTGCGATCCTTCTGTACGCCGACGGTCGCCGGGCGATTCTCGGTCTCCTGTGCGATGGCGTCATCGCCTGTGCCCGGCATCTGCCCTGCACGGGGGACGCCGAAGCCGTCGCTGTGATGTCAGCTCGCGAAGTGGAGCTGATGCTTCGCACAACGCTTGGCAGACAATATCAGCACCCCGTGCGGATTCTGCTGAGCGGACCGGACGAGTTTATCGGTGAGCTGTGCACGAAATTGTCCCAGGCGACAGGTCACGACGTTGTCGGCTGTTCGACGGCCGATTGCCAGGACCGGTCAATGGCTCTCGATGGCCAATTCACAATCGCTCTCGGATTAGCTTTGATTGGCCTGGGGTCCAGAAGCGGCCGGTTGAACTTCCTGAACGCTGATCCGGCGCATGCGGATCGGGTGGCCAGGTCCAAAGCAAGACGCGCTGGCATTGTCTCTGCCGTTCTTGTTGTCGGAATCCTGGCTCTGCTGGGTTTGCGGGCCGTCGGTCAGTGGCGGGCCCTGGGCGCAGAGCGTGCGCGGCTCACCCGGGAAATCCGGGCCGTGTTTACAGAGACCTTCCCCGGGCAGAAGAAGATCGTCAACGAAATGGCCCAAATGAACGAGTCTCTCACTTCGCTGCGGAAGCAGCGTGACGCTCTGGCCTCAGTCACGGGCAAGCGTGTCCGGCCGCTGCGAGTGCTGCACATTCTGAGTGAAGAGATGACCTCGGAGAGCGGAATTGGGATCTCGTCGCTCTCCATTAGGGACAAGACGGTGCGGGTCGCAGGGACAGGCGGGTCTTTCGAGTCCGTGGAGCAATTCGTCAACGAGCTTCGCCTCGTTCCCGATTTCGATTCGGTGGAGATGGAGGATCTGGCTCTGAATCGGGGCCGCGATCGGCCTGAATTTCGACTTGTGATCTCTGTAAAGGCAGGCGAGCAATGAGACCCCTGGCGAAACGAGAGAAACTGGCCGTCTGTGGCGGAACGGGCTTTTTGGTCCTGCTGCTCACACTGCAATGGGTGTTGCGTCCGGCCCTGGAGCGAGCCTCGACGCTTCGCCGCGTCGTCGCGGAGAAGCAGGAGATCCTGGTCCAACTGCGTGCCAAGAGCCAGGAGTACAAGCAGTTGGAGGCCGAAGTCGGTCAACTGAGATCGTCCATCGGCAGGCAGGGGGAGAGCCGAAAGATCTTCTCTATGATCGAACGGCTCCGACAGGCCGCCGGATTGCCGGATGACGCGTTGTCGATGAAGCCGACGACAACCGCAATCGACAAGGAGTATGAAGAAACCATGGTTGAGATATCCCTGGACGGCGTCACGCTCGCCCAACTCGTTGCCTTCCTGTCTCAACTGGAGTCTTCGGGCCTGCCCGGCGGCGTCAAGTCCCTGGATATCGGGCATGCCGGCCGCGGCCCCGGCGCCCTGAAGGCCACGGTCCAGTTGGTCGCGGTGGCGTGCATCGGACGTACATAGGACGGACCATTTGCGACCGGCACAGTGGTTGTGGAGGGAGCAGCTCAACGCTCCGCACAACCTCCTGCGAATTTTGTTGTATCGCCGGCCGGTTCAATGTAGAATACCAGCGTATCAGCCTTGCGTGCAGATGTGGACCGGCATTGGGTTTCGTTCGTCTCATGCGAGCGGAGACCCGAGCGCAGACGTAGGGCAGTGAGAACAGACGGTTTGGAGAGGTGGCCGAGTGGC
Organism: Sedimentisphaerales bacterium; assembly: GCA_016928975.1. The sequence goes on from JAFGJR010000149.1 coordinate 19,088, forward strand.
TTAAGGCAACGGTTTGCTAAACCGTCGTAGGGGGTTAACCCCTACCCCGGGTTCGAATCCCGGCCTCTCCGGTCTCCACCGTGCATTTCGGTGACAGTTGTTGCCGAAGCGTGCCACTTCCAGGGGTTTGTCGCCGGTGCCCGTCCGGGCCAGGGACAGTAGAGGGATCACGGACCCACTACCCTCCTGCCGAGCGGGTCGGTTTTCGTATCCACGTGGCATCGCTCGGCCCAGGCCTCCCAGGCGGCAATCATCGCCCGGGCCCGGTCGGGCATCTTGTCGATCAGGTTGTGCATCTCGGTTGGGTCGGCATCCAGGTTGTAGAGTTCCCATGTGTCGCCGGACAGGGATACGAGCTTCCACCTGCCGTCGCGCACCGCCCGGCTGCCCTCGTGCTCGAAGAACAGCGGAGCCGACCGAGCCAGCGGTTTGTTCTCCAGTGCCGGCAGGAGGCTGCATCCCTCCATGGGCTGGACCTTCACGCCATTGCGCTCGGCCGGGTAGGCCGCGCCGGCCACCTCGGCCAGCGTGGGCATGATGTCGATAATGTGGCCGACCTGCGTCCGCAACTCGCCGCGGGCCTTCAAACCGGCGGGCCAGTGGAGGATGAACGGGGCGCGGATGCCGCCCTCGTGACTGAAGTGCTTATAGAGACGCCAGGGGGTATTGCCGGCATTGGCCCACGCACTGCCGTAACTGATGTAACTGGCCGGCCCGCCAACGGTCTTCAGATCGTCTCCGGTGTGCAGGATATTCTCCGGACTGCTGCTCACATCGAAGCCCAGCGGGTCCCACTCCCAGCAGGCGCCGTTGTCGCTGAGGAACACGACAAGTGTATTGTCGAGCTGACCGTGCCGGCGGAGGTCCTCGATCACCCGCCCCACGGCCTGGTCCATACGGTCCACCATGGCGGCAAACACCGCCATGCGGCGAGCCAGATCGCGGCGACGCTCCTCGCTGAAGGTGTTCCACGGCGGATTGTCCTTGCCCGCATACGGCGACGGCCGGGCGTGTGACTTGGCCGGCACCAGGCTCCGCGGGGTCAGGACCAGGTCTGCGGGCACCAGGCCAAGTTCTTTCTGTCGGGCCAGGCGGTCCTCACGAATCGCATCCCAACCCTTCTCAAAATACATCTGCTCGTACCGGGTGATGTCCGCCTCCGGGGCGTGCAGGGGAAAGTGCGGGGCGTTGAACGCCAGGTAGAGGAAGAATGGCTGCTTCCGGCGCCGGGCCTCGCTGATGAAATCGAGGGCATAGTCCGCGAAGACATCGGTCGAGTAGAACGTGCCGGGCGTGTCGCCCTTGGCGGACGTGTACGGACGCGCCTTCCGACCTTTGGGCCAGCGGGTGTAGAAAGGGTTCTCGTGCCAGCAGGAGTTGAACCCGCCGAGCATGCCGTAAAACTCCTCGAAGCCTCGATCGGTAGGCTTCACGTCGGAGGTGTTGTTGCGGAGGTGCCATTTGCCCACCATATATGTGCGATAGCCCGCGTCGCGCAGGACCTCGGCGAGAGTGACGGTATTGGCCCGCAGCGTGCCACGATAGCCCGGATAGTCCAGTCCCCGGTCACTCGTCATATCGCCGACGCCGGCCTGGTGCGGATACAGGCCGGTCAGGAGTGAGGCCCGGGTGGGGCAACAGCGAGCGGTGTTGTAGAACTGGGTGAATCGCACGCCTTCTCTTGCCAGGCTATCGAGATTCGGTGTCCGAATTTCGCTGCCGTAGCAGCCGAGATCCGACCAGCCGAGATCGTCGGCCAGGATCAGCACGATGTTCGGTCGATTTGTGCTGTCCGCCAATGCCTGCAACGGGCCGGTCAGACACATCGCCGCGGCGGCGTGTCCACTCCGGTGCAGAAACGTTCTGCGATTCATCATCCGCGTTCCTTCATTGAAAAGGGTTGCCTCGCGCTGGTTTGCGGGCGAACATCCCGCGCTACTTGGGTTTTGCTCCGGGTGTGCCAAGCATATTCACGGCCCGCCAATTCTCGCCTTGACCATTATCGCTCGACACATCCATCAATTCCATGGTGTATCCCGTTCCCTGGGCCGTTTGCGGCCAGGGAGCGACCGATGCATAATCTACCCTGTCAACGACCTTGTTCCCCGCGTCCAAGATGCGAAGGGATTCCCCTTCGCTGCTGAATCCAAACGCGAGATTTCCCAGCAGGTTCCTGACGTAGGGATGGACTGTCTTGAACTTGATTCGGTCTCGACCCAATACCAGGCAACTGTCCGGCCACAGGATCGTGTCCGCGGGGAACGCGTACGCGTGTCCCGCTCCATCGGTGAATTGCCATCCCGTCAGGTCGATGGCCGTGCCGGTACGATTGTACAATTCGACCCAGTCGTCGCTGTCCGCCTCGGGTGCAGACTTGAAGTTGATCTCTGTAATGACGATTGGATCTGCGATGGTCGTGGCATCCACGTCCAGGAAGGCTGTGAGCTGGGCATCGTCCAGAAGCGTGATTTCGACCTCCGGCGCGTCGATCCGCGTCGTCTGGGCGACAGCGGAGGTTTCGCCTGACAGGGAACAATCGAAGCTGAGGTCAGTTCTGTCCCCCCGGGTCTGATGGACCTCCACGGCCAGAACGTTGACGCCGGATCGCAGGTATATGGGAGAGACGTGAACATCCGTGAAGTCATTTTCGTTGGCAATCGCCCCGGACGCTGTCGTCGCGTAGTAAACGCGTCCCGACGGCATGTTGACGCGTGCGATTTCCTGGCCGTTCAGGTAGGCCACGGCTCCGTCATCCACGAGCAGAGAAATCGACAGCGAATGAAACCGTGTGACATCGGTCAGCGCAAAGGACGTGCGAAAATAGGTGGTGATATGCTTGTTGCTCGCATCCCCGCCGAAGCCGATCACTGTGGCTTCGTCTCCGTCGCCAAAGCCGAGCTGGGCCGCGCCGGAGGGCCAGGCCGTATCGTCGTAGCTTGTCTGTAGCCAGTCGGTGCCAAGATCCACGCCAACGTCCGAATATCGCCAGACGGACCCTGTGGGCACAATGCTCTCGGACGGGATCACTATGGCTTGGGCTTGCCAGTGCGAGAAGGTATAGCCCAACGTGGGTGTCGCGCGTGCGACAATGGGAATATCGTTGAAGTAAGTTCCCTGGAATCCATCGGGGAGTCGCTTGCCATTGACTTGAAGCACGGCGGAATTCGCGATATGCAGACTGAGGCTGATCTGGGAGGTCCCGCTCAATCCAAAGTGATTGAGGAAATTGCGCGTGGTGGCGGCGGGCCGGTCAGTGGCAAAACGCCGCATCTGGTCGATATTCTGTTTCCATCGCGTCACGGAGTTGAACGTGGGACTCATCCAGGTCTCCAGCGCATCGGGGTCTTTCTGCCCTCCCCATCTCGTGATATGTCGCGGAATCTCGGGTAACAATCGCTCCTGGAACTGATCGACGAATGCCCGCACACGATCGGGGTGGAAGGTCGTGTTCATGTGGTAGGCGTACCGCTGGATGAACTCATTGCGAAAGCCTTCGTTCCTCAGAAGGTTCCTGAATAGACGTGTGGACCACTCTGGATTCGGCCACCCCGACCCCAAGGTGGTGGTCGTCTTGTCGATCATGTTCTCGCCGACCCACCCCAACGTGAAGCACTGATCCATGTCGAAGTTGATCCATCGCCACCGGGCGAGAGGCCCTGAGTCCGCCCGCCAGAACTTGATGTTGTTGCCCGGCCAGTCCCTCTCCGCTAAGTAGATGTGGCCGATCTGGTAATCGATATACTCGTCGACATCGATCTGCGCCCTGACGATCTCATACTCTTTGGGGTCCGCCATGTTGTGGGCATTGGCGTAGTCCACCATCGCCGTGTAGCCGGCGTTGGTTCCTGAGACGACACTGCCGTTGCCCTCCAGCAGATTCACCTGCTCCGGATCGATGTGGAAATTCCCGGCCGCGTAGTGCTCGTTGACCTTCTCGCGAATGTTGTGGATGCCCCAGTATTGGCCGTTGAGGAACAGGACCGCCGGACGATAGGCCTGGCAGTCGATGTCCATGTACTCCACCAGCACCATTTGTGACAGGGCATCGCGGAACAGGGTGAACACCTGATCGTCCGCTGAGCTTCGCAAGATGAAGGACTCGAAATGGTCGATGTCCTTGTCCGGGAAGAGCTGGTACTCGAAGGATCCCTTGCCGTACTCCTTGCGTGCGAACAGAGCGAGCGATTTCTGAGGGAATCGGTGACGCGAGCAACCGCCGAAGATCTTCACGCCCGCCTGCTGGTTGAAGCCCAGACGCCCGTCCATTTCATACAGTTCGACATTCACGGGTCGTTCCCAGTCCTGCTTCAGATTGCGGATGGCGCTGTCACAGTAGCCGCTCCTTCCGCGAGTACCGGTCACGTAGATGCCGCGCTCGTCACCGAAGAAGTTGTCCGGGTCGGTGACAATCGAGATAATGGGGAGATTGACGCTCTCATCGATGAAGAAGGTGTGCGTCACAATCTCGCTGGGCGCGCAACCGTGCGCGTAGCCGATGGCGCGGACCGCAGTGGTGACCTCCAGGACAATCGGAGCCTGGTAGAGCAGGGCACTGTCGTCCGGCGACGTGCCGTCGAGGGAGTAGTAGACATCCATCTGGTCGGAATTCTCAAAACGGAGCACCTGGGCTCCGTAGTAGAAGCCTCCGGTAATGGAGAAGAGGGGAGGCCCTGTCAGCCGCACGCGATGTCGAGGATCATTGACTGATCCGGGGCTGGGCGGACTGAAGTAGCCCCATTGATTGGCATCGGTTGCCAGACGCCCGTAAGACGTATCATCCTGTTGTGCGCTGAAGCTCAGCGCATCGACAGCAGCACCATCCGGCGCATACAGGCCAAGCTGCTCCCCGCCTTTGTCGAGCTTGAAACTCGTGTGGAGTCCCGTATCCCGACTGTCGGCCCACAGGAGAAGAAAGCCGGCTCCGGGAATCCGGGTTCCGTTCGGGACTCGCCACTTCAACGGCTCATCCAGGTTGTCCGTCACGTAGTAGCCGCTCAGGTCCACTGCCACAGCGGTGGTGTTGTACAGCTCGATCCAATCGGACAGCTCCCCAAACTCGGGATCCCCGTCTGTCGCCTGGTTGGACGCGAGGAACTCATTGATAAGGACCTCACGCGACTGACCCCGCGTCGTCGCATAAGGAATGAGAAGAACGAGCAAGCCGAAGGCAAATCGTATATACGGACGCAAGCCGGGTGCCCCTCGTTGGGATACCCACGAGCGAATGAGGACATCGCCACAAGAACATAGCATGAGATCACGCCGCCACATCACCCTGACCGACGCTGCTGAACCGAAGCGTACGACTGTTCAATCGGACCACTTCATCTATTGTACCGCTTTGAGGGCTGAAAGCATAGTGCCGTTTTGCCGCTCGATCCATATTTCGTATGCTTTTCTTGGAGGACTGACGCAGGATCACGTTCGGTGGGTGCTCCCCGGGGGCGCCGGTGAACCGGGCTCCTGATGTCGCCTTTGTCCCGGAGTGCGCGCGTATGTCAGTGTCAGCATCAAGGAAGCACGGACCGCCGCTGGAAGAGGTCGATCGTTTCGCCGGCGCGTTTGGCAGGCGGGCCACGATTGGAGGCCTGCCGTCTGCCCGGTCGCCGCAGCCCGTCACACGTCGCAGTCGTGCCGTCTGCCGGCGAGGCAACCGTGTGCGATGCGCACTGCTCTGTGTGGCTCTGTCGCTGACGGCGATACTCCTGCTGATCCACGCCGGCCTTATCGAATTGAGCGGCGTGCGGGCCGCGATTCTCAGTCACATCGCAGCGATCTATCCGGACCGGGCTGGCGCGTACGCGTTTCTTGGCAGGCACTACAACGCCTCCGGCCAGTCGAAAGAGGCAGTCGAGGCCTGTGAGAAACTGGTCGCCATCAAGCCCGACGATCCCGGCGCCAACGTGATGCTGGGGGACGCCTACAGCGATGAGAACCGTCCCGCCGAGGCCGTGACCTGCTACTGCAAGGCCATCGCGGCAGACCCGAATTGCTTCGACGGGCACTTCGGACTGGGCAAGGCCTATGCCGCTCTCGGACGCTACCCACAGGCGATCGACGCCTATCAGCGGGCCTTGAAGATCAAGCCGGATTCCGCCGCCGCCCACATGTCGCTGGGGCTGGCGCTCTCCAGTTCCGGCCACTATGAGGAGGCCATGCAGTCCTTTCACGAGGCCAAGCAACTCGATCCGCACGTCAATGAGGTCCAGGTCCTCTCCGGGAACGCCTTCCTGGAGGTCGGGCTCTACCGGCAGGCCATTGCCTGCTACAAAGACGCCATCACCGTCGATCAGAGTCACGCCCGGGCCTATTACAATCTGGGCAAGGCATACCTCGAGATCGGCGACCGCGGCTTGGCGCTCGAGCAGCAGCGCATCCTTGAGACGCTCGATGTCGGTCTGGCCGATCGTCTTCTTCGCCTGATCGACAACTGAGCCAGGGTACGCACATTCCAGGCAAAAAGGTCTGTTTTTTCCTTGACAAGCGCCTCTGTCCTGCGTCAAAATACACGCGACATCAGTCAGGTTCGATGTCTTGGTGCGGGGGAGGGTTACGGACGAGGCCCTTCCCGGAAGAGGCTTGCGTTTTCCCTCACAGGTGACAGCATCCGGCGTTCTGCGACGGCGGACTCGCTTCGGGCGACGGTTCCATGCTCGGCGCGGGCCGCTCTGGCGTGAGCGGACGGTTCGGCCCGTGGCAGGGCCGCGATTCGATGAAAGGCAGCTCAAATATGCAGGGAGGTCACACATGAGACGGTACATCACATTGCCGATAGTTCTGGCGTTCAGCACAAGCGCCTGGGGCTACTACATTTCGAGCGTGACGGTCTCTCCAGACAGTCCGACGACTGCCACACCGGTGACGGTCACAGTCACGGGCAACGCTCCAGCCACGAACTACACCCTCGACCATGCCGATGTGTCGCGGATGGCCAACATGTTGTTCCTGGACATGTACTGGACTAGCACCGGCATGGGAGGCACGATGCTCGTGCCGTACACGCACCAGGAGTCCCTCGGGACTCTGACCGAGGGTCGGTACGTCGTATGCGTCAGAAGCTTCTACGACGGCCTCATACGCAAGAACAAATCGGTTTCGTTCAAGGTCACGAAGGCGACCGATCTGCCCGTCTGGCCGGGGATCTTCTGGTACTACTGGCTGTGGCCGGGCACGACGGGCTTCGTAAGCTCCATCCAGATGCAGAGCGTCATCATCAGCATCGGCCAGACCTCCTTCGATTTCACATTCTCGACCGCTGGCGGCACGACACCGTAGGACGTTCCACGAGCCTACTCGAGGTTCACGGGCGCAGCGGAGGATCTGTGCCGGGCGCGAGCCGCCTGCCGAGGCGCGTGGCTTCGTCAAGTTGTCCGGGCTTCTGTCGGATTGCGCCTTTGGCTCCGACGCCGGGCACGACGATCATTCCGGCCAATTCCATTTCCAGGTACGCAAGGCTGCGCTCGAAGAACTCCACGACCGGTCTCCACGTCTCTTCCCGGTCCTCCTCCAGCACGACGGCCATGACCGCTTTCTTGCCTCGCACCTGCGGCCGGTTTGCCTCGCAGTTGAAGTACACGAACCGGTCGATGAAGGCCTTCATCAGCGCCGTCGGGCCGAACCAATACACCGGCGTCCCGAACACGATCGCGTCGCTGGCCGCGATCTTCGGGTAGACCTGCCGCATGTCGTCGTCTTTGCTGCACACCTGGCCCCGCCAGCAGGAGTGACACCCATCGCACTCGCGAACCTGCAAATCCCCCAGGTGCAAGACCTCCGCCTCCGCTCCGCCCGCTCGTGCCCCATCCACGATCCTCGACACCAGGACATCCGTGTTGCCGCCCCTGCGAGGGCTCCCAACCACCGCGAGTATCTTCATCTCAGCGACCTCGACTCACACAAGCCTTCCAATACAATCCGCACCAATTGTACCGCCTGACCGGCCCGGCGAGAACCGCACCTCCGGCCAGATTGGCTTTGTTTCGCGCGCCCGCAGGCGCAGGTTCCAGACCTGCCCTCCGAGAGTGCGCGGGATGGCAAATTGGCTTTGTTCCTCGCAGTGCGCCCACTGGCCTTCTGCGGGCTGTGCCGTGGACACCGTCTGCCTGGGACGGCGAATTGGCTTTGTTTTGCGCGAGGCGGCCGTCCGCTTGCAGTAGGGCCTGCCGTGCATGCCATCTGCTTGGGACGCCAATTGGCTTTGTTTCCCGGAGTTGAATGCCGCCCACATTCCACATTCTCTCGTAACCCTTTTCTCCAGCAGCATTTACCGCCGGAGTGCTCCTGTGCAGATTTGGCTTTGTTTCGCAGACGAGGCGCCGCTCGTCGCGATGTCCTGCAGAGACGCAAGATTTTGCGTCTTCACGAATGTCGTTGCCGCACTGCATGGGTAGGGTGGGCCAAATTGGCTTTGTTTTGCACGATGGTCCATGCAAGACCTCCAGGGATAATCCAGGTTCCGGCTCCCCTCAGCCCGGTGTTCCCACCCTTCGGGCGGGGAGTTTTGCGCATTGGAGCCAACGGCATGATTCATAAGACCTCTCATGGGTGTCCGGCCCGGGCCTCCGCAAGGGCGAAAGCCCCATCCTCGCTGGAGGCTGCAAAGCGGCAGACCCAGCAACAGTGATGGTTCCCCTTTCACCGGCACGACCAAGCCCTCCGAATCGGCTATCTTGTCATCCGCTATTCAGTTGCTCAGCTATCATATGAAAGTGCAGATTTTCTGTCAAGAAAAATCCGGGCAAGACGGGCATGTTTGTTACGTGCGTAGGGGCGATGTAAACTCCTCTGGGTCACGCATTTACGAAAGGCCTCGTCACGTGGCGGGTGGCAGGTATTGTGCATAGTTCTTGGCATGCGATCAACAGACCCGTTACGGCGAGGCGGTTTGGGTGGGATCGGTCAGGCGGCCGATGAAGAGGATGCTGCCGGTGTGGTTCTCCTGGATCAGGAACAGGAACGGATGGTCGGCCCGGAACATCGGCGGCTCACTTGGCATGGCCTTCTTGGCTACGGCGACGACGGTCGCGGCGGTGGCTTCTGTGCCTTCTTCATTCACCTCGACGAACGCCTTGTGGACTACGGCATCGATGAAGAGCTCACGCGAGCCAGTCATCCCTGAGAAATCGGCCAGCCGCAGATTGAACGCGTCCGTCATGCCCATGCTCTTGAGTGTCGCATCCACCCTGAATTGACGCGTCATCGTGAACTTGGGAAGGAAGACCCGTACCTTCTGCGCGTGCAGTTGGCCTCGCCAGGAATCAATGACCTCGACAGACAGACTCTCCTCGAGCTGGCTCAAGGCGTCAATCTCCCTCGGCAGGACGATGAGCATCGACAGGCTGTCCCCGCGATACGGCAGGGCGAGGACCTGGGCGGTGTCGAGTTCCGCGTAGCCGGCCCTGGCCGTCTGGCTCATCATTGGCACTGGGGTAGACTGTTCTTTGGAGATGCGGAAAGGTTGGGGCTTCGTGTTGCGAGGGTCGAACTGCTCCGACCACTGGCCTTTGAAGTAGATAGCATTGACCAGCACGAGTCTCGTGAGCGCATTCAACAAGCCCGGCTGGATCATGTTCGTGATCCTGTGTTCGGTCTTCTCCCCGATCCACTGGTTGATCTGGCTCCGTGTCGCCTCCGGCGCATGCACGTAATCCACCGGCGTAATGGCCACGCCGTAGAATTGCTTTGTGAGCGACAGATACTGTTGCAGGAACGGATATCCCTGGTGTGGCCAGAGCGAATTCGCCACGTGGAGCCGGACGCTACCTTGTTTCTGGACCTGGCCCAGCCAGCCTTGCAGGGCCGCCATAGCTGGGTGCAGGTCTTGCTGATCCAGCGAGAACCGCAATGTCTCGGCCATCTGCCTTTCCGTGTCGCCCCGTGCACCGGCGTACGTCATCGCCAGTGCCGTCGATATGCTGTACGGCGAGAAGAACAGGTTCCCTTGCGCCGATCGCAATCGGCCGTACAGACTGCATGCAAACGCGGAGTTGCCCTGAACGGCGGTCTTGACGTTCGGCTGAGCGACCGCCGCCATCGCCCCGACAGGGTCCTGCCCCCGAGCACGATCCCCCCCGCTCGAAGAGGCAACCTTCGCGCCTTTCGACACCAGGAACTCCACGCACTGGAAATTTCCGCCTTGCGCCGCATACTCCACCGGCGTGCGTCCCTTCTTGTCGGTGGCGTTGATATCGGCGCCCCTGGCGAGCAGCCGCGCGATCAGATCGTCGCGCGTCCCCACCGTGGCCGCATGCAGGGGGGTACTGCCCATCCTGTCTCTCGCGTGAACATCGGCGCCGCGGGCGATCAGCAAATCAGCAATGTCCGCCGAGCCGCGCCGGGCGGCAAGATGGAGTGATGTATTGCCCTTGTTGTCAGCGGCACTGACACTTGCTCCGCTGGCCACGAGCAGTCTCACGACATCCTCATCGCCGCTGCGAAGGGCATAGTGCAACGGCGTCCGCCCGTATCTATCTTTGGCATCGATCTGTGCTCCGTGGCCGATCAATGCTGCAACTGTGTCTTTGCTGCTTGGCGTCCAGTAGAGATTCGAGTGAGTCGTCTGTCGTGCCGCGACGTGGTGCAACGGCGTGTGGCCATGCCAGTCCCTGGCATTGACATCGGCGCCATGCGAAATAAGCAATTCAATGCTCCTGATATCGCACGCCGACGCCGCCCGATGTAACGCCGTAGTGCTTGGCGCCGCCTGCTTTCGACAGCCGGGAGTCGTGATCACGAGTAGCACGACCAAGCTGAGGAATCGCTGCCTTCTCATTCTTGCTTCCTCCCGCATTTCCTATTGACTCTCATGTCCTCGACTCTTCACAGACGCATGACGATGTCTGCGTATGAGAAGAGCACAAAGCAGCAGCAACGCTCCGGCTCCAGCAGACACCAGCCCAACCGTGTCGGACAGTAGTCTGCGAGGTCGAGCATCGCCGCCTATGGCAGAGGCGGGCCCTGAGTTTTGCGAAGCTCGCCTGAGCTCCCCGCCGAGATAGTAGGCATTGCCAATGCCGTCAGCCAGGACAAGTCTCTCCGCAGACTGCAATCGTCCCTCTCGGAACCCGAAGGTACAGCGGGCCACGACGCCATGAAACTGTGCGTAGGTGCAGCAGGTCCAGTAGTCTATGCCCGTGCCCGCATCTGACCGGAGTTGGGGCGCCTGGATTTCCGATTCGTTTGCCCGGTCGAGCGGATGCATGGTATAATCGGGGATATCATTCACGCTTGAAATGGGGACAATCTCATTGCGAGAAGAAGACTCGTGCTCGGCAACAATCACGCTCCAGGCGATCCGTTTGTAGTCGTCCGCGTTCTTTGCCCTGATGGCCTCCTTGTTGTAGGCCACTCGCAGGCTCTCAAGGGTCAGTGGTTCGACCTGCCCGTCTTCACTGATAAGGTAATCGATGACTGGATCCCCCATGATGCGAACCCGACAGGTCCTGCCGAGCAACCCAGGCGGCGGGTCTACGCGATTGCACGGGCAGGCACGCGAGACGTCGCTCCTGCTCAGGAATCGCTCGAGCGCCCCATAGATCGCATCCGTGTTGATGGCGGACTCCTTGAGCACCAGTTGCGTAAAATTCGTAGAAACAGTCGGGTTGCCGTCGCGATCTGTCCCTACAGAGAGCATGCACCTTCCTCCCGAAGGAAAAGCATAGAATCGGTTGAAAAGCCCGTGAAGCTCTCGATTGTCGACAAGGACTCGCACTCTGAGCCTGCTATACAGGCGGCGATAGTAGAACTCGATATTGTAGACGGTGCCTACGTCGTGGAACGAGTAGGCGGCGAAAAGGGACTCTTCGAGAGGTGACTGCCCGGCGGGACTCTCATCCGGAGCAGGAAGCCATCCGCCATCCTTGGTGAGTTCAACGGGCGCGTATGATCGCGTTCTCTCCTCGCTCGGCTCATTTGGCTCGCCTGCCGCAAGGCCAGCGCTCACAAGCAGAGCCATGATACCTGTCATCGCAAAGCCTCTGAGTCTCTCCATGGTTCTTCTCCCAAGTTGAACCATCACAAGCCCCGTTGTCCAACGTCCTGTCAATCCTGCACCGTCGTTTCGTAGCGGACACCCTCGGGGACTGGGACGGTGGTGCCGTGGTCGCCGGCCCGGCTTGCCCGGACCTCCAACGAGACATCATTCTACCCCTGCGGGCGGCTTCTTGCACGTATCATCGTTGCAGGCGGACCACGGCGGTCTGCACATCGTGGAATCCCGATACCTGGCGGAATGATAGTGACTTTCTCCCTCCAGGAAACCAACGGAGTGGAAATGTGACAAGGGTTCTGTGGAGTGATTCTTACAGCGTTCGGCGAACGGTCACACAGAAATGGCTGTCGCATCCGGCTGTGCCGAGGATTTCCTGGCCCTGCCTGGCAAGGCTGGCCGGCAGGTTCGCGGCGGGCTCGCCGGCGTCGAGGCGTATCTCAAGCACTTCGCCGACGCGGATATTCTCAAGGGCCAGTTTCGCCTTGACGAGGTTCAGAGGGCAGGGAACTCCCCGCAAATCCAGCGTATGGGTCGAGGCCTGATGTGGCACCCCCGCCCTCGGGGGTGGTTCTTGGGAATCCCAGCCGAGGGCGGCTGGGCTACAAGCGAGCGTCGTTATGGTCGGATTCGGGCCGCACAGCGGGCAATCTGCGTTGCGCCCCACGTGAACCTTGCGGAATTCCATCGTCAGGGCGGAATAGGTGAGCAGGCAATCGGTCGCCAGGGTCCCGATTCCCAATAGGTACTTGATGGCTTCCGTTGCCTGGAGTGAGCCGATGACGCCGGGCAGGACGCCGAGCACACCCGCTTGGCCGCAGGAGGGCACTGAGCCGGGGGGTGGCGGCGAGTGGAAGACACAGCGGTAACAGGCGGTCCGTCCGGGGATCACCGTTATCAATTGGCCTTCGAACTGGAGAATCCCCGCGTGGCAGAAGGGGACCCGCTCGAAGCAGCAGGCGTCGTTGATCAGGAACTTGGTTGCGAAGTTGTCCGTGGCGTCGAGGACGAAGTTGTACTCTCGGATGATCTGCCTGATATTGTCGGCTCGCGCTCGCAGATCATGGGTTTGCACCGTCACGTCCGGGTTGATCGCTCGGATCTTGTCCCGTGCGGAATCGACCTTCCTCTTGCCGATGTCCGCCGTATGATGGACGATCTGCCTTTGCAGGTTTGTGACATCCACCTCGTCGCCATCCATTAGTCCGAGGGTCCCCACGCCGGCGGCGGCCAAGTACAACGCGGCCGGCGAGCCGAGCCCTCCCACACCGATGATGAGCACCCTTGAGGCGAGCAGTTTCTCCTGGCCGTTGCCGCCGATCTCCTGGAGCAGGATGTTGCGGCTGTATCTCTCGATCTGCTGTTCGCTCAGAGACATGGCACTGACATCCTCCCGGCAAGAGCAGGTTCCATGTCATTGCGCGCGCAGCGAGGCAATCTCCCATCCGTGCGGGTAGAGACGCAAGATCTTGCGTCTCTACAACGTCGCTGGGCTCCTCGCGATGACGTAGACGGGCTCATTCGATTGGGGGCTCCAAGAACGCACGGTCCCAGTCCTTCCACACGGGTTCGAGGCCCTGGTCTTTCAGCATCTGGGCGACAGCGTGCGGAGTTCGCGTATCGTCCACCTCGAATTGAGAGGGACTCGCCTGGCCTCTGGAATAGCCGCCGGGATTGGTTCGACTGCCGGCGCTCATTTTGGTGATCCCGAGCCTGACGAGTCGATCTCGAAAGTCCGCCCGCTCTCGCGTGGACAGCACAAGTCCCGCGTCGGCAAAACACAGCCGCAACGCCAGCATCATCTGGACGAGGTTTCGATCCGTGACAAGATGCGGAAACGTCTCGGATGTCACGCCGCATGCCGGTCTCAGCCGGGGAAAGGAAAACGAGATACGCGACCGCCAGTACCGCTTGAACAGGGCAAACGCATGCTCCCCGAGCGCCAGAGTCTCCAGCCGCCAATTGGCCAGGCCGAGCAGGACGCCGAGCCCGATCTCCCGCATGCCGGCGCCGGCGAAGTCATCCGGGCCTCGCAGACGCCTGTCGTAGTCTGCCTTGGGCCCGGCCAGGTGGTAGTGGGCGTAAACGGCGCGATCGTAGGTCTCCTGGTACAGCGTGATTCCCTCGATGCCGGCGTCGAAAAGCGTGGCATACTCATCGGCGGTCATCTGGTAGATCTCGGCGCTGATGAAGCTGAATTCGTCCCTCAGTCGCCTCGCCAGCTCCGCCAGATAGGATGTCGTGATGAACCTCCTGTCCTCGCTGGTGACTAAGAGGATGTCTCGGAACCCTTCGGCCGCGAGGATTTTGGCCTCTGCCGCCGCTTCATCGACCGTCAGGCGGACCCTTTCGAACTGGTTATCCTCGTTAAAGCCGCAATACTGGCAGCGATTGACGCAGTAACTGGAGAGATACAAGGGGGCATAAAGTCGCACGGTCCGGCCGAATCGCTGCAATGTCAGGCGGTGGGCCAGTTCGGCGATTTGTTCAAGGTACGCCTCCGCCGCCGGCGACACAAGGGCCAGCAGCTTCGCCAGGCTGTAGGAGCCCGGCCGAGACAGCAGGGCGGCTTCCACGTCCTGCGAAGTTACCTGCCCGAGGCGTTGCTGCCAGATCTCTCGATTGGTGTCGAGATTCCGCTGCTCAAGGATCGCCCTGATAGAACTGTCCGAGGATATTGGAGCGGCCGGCGCTTTCATCTCAATCCCTCAGAAACCCCGTCAATGGGCTGGACGCTTCGGCCTTTTGCATTGCGGCCCGCGGGCCGGCCTGGTACGCCCTGCGCCCGGCTTCCACAGCCAGCCTGAAGGCCGTCGCCATCTCCACCGGATCGGTGGCCGTGGCGATCGCGGTATTGATGAGAACGGCATCCGCGCCCAGTTCCATCGCCTCGGCGGCGTGCGAAGGCAGGCCCAGCCCGGCGTCCACCACGACCGGCACGCTGCTCTGCTCGATAATGATCTCCAGCGAGGCGCGCGTTTTGAGGCCCTGGTTCGAGCCGATGGGGCTACCCAGTGGCATCACCGTCGCCGTGCCGGCGTCCTGGAGTCGGCGCGCGAGGATGGGGTCGGCGTTGATGTAGGGAAGGACGACGAAGCCCTCTTTCACGAGGACCTCGGCGGCCTTGAGTGTCTCCACCGGGTCGGGCAGCAGGTAGTAGGGATCGGGAGTCACTTCCAGCTTCACCCAGTTGATATCGGTCGCCGCGCGAGCCAGCCGGGCGAGCCTCACCGCCTCCTCTGCTGTCCTGGCGCCGGAGGTATTGGGCAGGAGCAGAAATCTGGCGCGGTCGATCTCGCGAAGCGTGTCGTCCTGCGGATTCCCGATATCGACGCGACGAAGCGCCACGGTGACGATCTGGGCGCCGGATACGGCCAGTGCCTGCGCCATGACCTGCGGAGACGCGAACTTCCCCGTCCCCAGGAGCAGCCGCGAGTCGAATTCCCTGCCGGCGATGACGAGCCTGTCCATGCAATCAACCTCCTCCCATGAACTTCACAAGCTCGATCGATTGCCCATCACTGATCGCCGTGCGCGAGAACTCACCCGGCCTGACGATCCGGCCGTCCACCTCGGCCACGACCGTCGCCGCCACCAGGCCCAGCTTCTCGACCAGTCCGGCAAGCGTCGCCGGCATCTCGTCTGGCGAGAAGTGTCGCGCCTCGCCGTTGATTTGAAGCGATCCCATGTCAATCCGTCCGAAAATGAAAAAGCACCCCTGCGAAAGGAGTGCCTTGATCTGCTGTCAAGCCTCCCTTCGCAGGTCCTAACCTGATCAGGTTCGTAGGGTCATCACTCATCGAGTGATCTCTCAGCCGGTCAAGGTCGATCATCCCACCTGCCGGCTCCCCTGGCTTCTTACCTATTACCGGCGTATTATAGAGCGGTTCGCAGAATGAGACAAGTCCATAGTGATTTCCCTGGAGCCTCCACCAGGACAGCGACTAAGGGCCTCCCTCCTGTCACCCCTGAAAGCAGGGGTCCAGGAAGGCCGCGGCGCAGATGGATTCCTGCTTTCGCAGGAAGGACACGGGGGCGGCCTGCCGTCTGAGGCCATCATGTCGGAGGTTCTAACGGAATACGCCGGGAGCAGACAACGTGGGCAACCGCTTCGTGGTTCAGCAACATACAACGGCCGACGGGGTCCATTGGGACCTGATGATCGAGAAAGGGCGGGTTCTACTGACCTTTCGACTCGCCGAACCCCCAGAAAACGCCGTGCATGGCACGATCCGGGCCATCCGGATATTTGATCACGCCCTGCGATTTCTCACCTACGAGGGTCCTGTCCAGAAGGGAGCCGGCCACGTACGAATCGTCGATCGGGGAGATTGCCACGCATTCGATGAGCGAGAAGACGCCATAAGCATGGAACTCCACGGTGTCGTCCTGTGGGGCCCTTTTGCCTTGCTGCGGATTGACCAGGCACAATGGCAACTGACTGCGAGACCGCCCGGTAGCTGACGGCCCGAGAGAGATTTGAGCATCGTCTTTTTCATTTTCTTCCCCGATTTATGGTTGACATCGCATAGTATGCATCGCATAATATGTGAAACCTAACAACAGTGTCGATAGAGAACAGGAGGTTGACATGCGATTCGAAAGTCAGTTGCTCAAGGGGGTGGCGCCCGTGGCGGTGCTGCAAATCCTGTCGCGGGGGCCGATGTATGGGTACGAGCTGAGCCAAGCCGTTGAGCAGCGAAGCGCCGATATTCTGACGCTTGGCAAGGGGACGCTGTACCCACTGCTGTACAACCTGGAAGCCAAGAAGCTAGTCCGGGGCAAGTGGGAGACGACCGAGTCCGGCCGCAAGAGACGTTATTACTCGATCACCGGAAAAGGGGAAGAAGACCTCGCCCGGCAGAAGGCCCAGCTCCAGGAGCTGACGAAGGGCCTGGATATCATCCTGGGCGGCGCCCTGAAAGCGGCAATGTAAGATGCAGAAACCTGGCAGCAGAGTGAGAGCGTCGCAAGACCAGCCACACGTCATTCCCGCGAAGGCGGGAATCCAGGTGGTCATCGAATGACTCTGGACCCCCGCCTGCGCGGGGGTGACATGCGAGGTCTCCCTCTGTCGGAGTCTTTGGAAGCCTGGAGGTGTGCTATGGAGAAGAAGGCCAACGAGAATCGCGGCGGGGAGCTGCCTTCCTGTGCAGCGGAGTTCATCCGGCAAGTTATCAGGATGATGCGCTACCGTGAGAGGGCTGCGAAGGACGTTGAGGCGGAGTTGACATCCCACTTCGAGGACGAACTGCACGCCTGCACGAACGCGCAGGAGCGTCAGCACAAGGCACAGAAGCTGATCGAGCAGTTCGGCGACGCCAGGCTGCTGGCGATCCTGTGCCGTCGCGCGAAGAAGCGGTGCCGTCCGCTGTGGGCCAAAGCGATAGTCCGCACGGCGCAAGGAGTCGGTGTGCTGGTGCTGCTGTTCATCGTCTACACGGGCTGGTTTCTCATCGGTAAGCCATCTCCTCGCGTGGACTACGTGGCGATCGTGAACCAGATGAGCCGGCCGCAGATTGCCGAGCAGGACAACGCCTGGACATTCTACAAGAAGGCGATTGCGGCATTCGTGGACCTGGACAACGAAAAGAAGCTGATGCCTGCTTTTGAACACTTCAACCGACCCGAGAATCGGTCTTTCAGTGCCCTGCCCGAGGAAACGCGCACGATGATCTCGCAATGGGTTGAGCAGAACGAGACCGGTTTGCGGGAATTCGCCACGGCTGCCGCGATGTCGTATTGCTGTAGGCCCTATGCGGCCGATCCCAACAATAGAGACCCGTGGGTCATGGACATCCTGTTGCCGCACTTGGCGCCGCTGCGCGACCTGGCCAGACTGGCTGTCTGGCGGTCGCGAATCGAGTTGGAGCGGGGCGACGTCCGCCGGGCCCTTGAAGACTGTCTGACGCTGGCGCGAGCCGGACGACATTGGCAGCACAGCAGAATCCTGATCGAGCAGCTTGTGGGCCTGGCGTTGAGTCAGATGGGGCACCAGGAAATGCTCAGAATCGTTCACGTGCGAGATCTGCCTGTCTCAGAGCTGGCGGGCCTCCAACAGCAATTGACCGCACTCTATCCGGGACAGTACCCGCTGATTGACGTCGAAGCGGAACGGCTCGCGATCCTGGACGTGATCCAACGTGTCTTCACGGAGGGTGGTCTGGGCGGCGGACGCATGGCCTTCTCCGGGACCGTGAGGCTCTGCGATTGCATGAATGGGACCGGAGCGTGGGACGATGATTCGAAACTGCTTGAGGCCCCTGTATGGGCGGCCCTGAGTATGGTTCACGCGGGACGCACCAGGACTACGGCAAAGGCCAACTGGCTGCTCAATGAACAGGCGAAGCTCGTGCAGCTTAGCCCGTACCAGAAGCACACGGCGCAAACGCCAGATATGGAGGAACTCCTGAAGTCCTTGCCGGGATACAGATATGCCATCCTTCAAATGATGTTCCCGTCGCTGAGGCGGGCGGCGGACATAGCGTTTCGGGGCAAGGCTATGCACGAGGCGACGATGACGGTTCTGGCCCTCCAGCGATATCACGCAGAAAAAGGGTCGTATCCTGCTTCGCTCGATGCATTGAAGCAGTCGGGATACATCGACGCCGCGCCCTCTGATCCCTACAGCAACGGCCCACTGGTCTACGAGGTTGCCGGCGATCGTTTCATCCTCTATAGTGTTGGGACAGATTTCAAGGACGATGGCGGCACCCCGGGCACCGATCGCAAAGGCCGGCGCCAACTGTGGGACACGCAAGCCGGCGACGCCGTCTTCTGGCCGGGAGACTCTTGAATCTGACCGTGACATGACTTACCATGCGCTGTGATGGGCACGCGCGATGTCCGGTGCCCGGCTTCTGCGTACGGGAGGTCGCTATGACGGTCGGAAGATGTCCTCTGCATTGTCACGAGCATGATTGTGTCAGTCGGCGCGAGTTCCTCAAGGGGTCCACGGTACTGCTGGCCGGCACGTCTGTGCTGGCCGGGTGCTCGTGGCCCGGCGAGAAGCGGGTCGCGATACAGCCGATCCGGCAGTGCGGACCGGCGGCGACGTACAAGCCCACCCTGTGGGCGGCGTTCGTGCGACGCAAAGAGGAGTACGGCATGCTCTGGCCCGGGGCGGTCTACGACGGCCAGGCTGCACGCGCGATGTACACGGCGAAGGCAGCGGAGACAGCAGAGCAGCTTGGGGCGACGCTGACGTTGCGGCCCGAGCCGATTTACAGCGTGGCAGAGGGACAAGCCTGGCTGGCGGAAGCGAAGGCCGCGAAGGTCGATGGGCTTGTGCTTGTGACGCTGGATCGGCAGCAGCACACCTGGCCGACGGCGAGGAAGGTAGCCCAGTGCGGTATTCCGTCGATCATCTACTCGCCGCTCGGGACGTCCTTTACGACGAATACCGGGGAGTTCGCCGATTCGCCGGGTTGCGTGGTCTACTCGACGGACGATTTTCGCCAGGCGGCATACGGCATGAAGATGCTCACGGCGGCCGCCAGGATGCACCGGACCTGCTGCGTGGCGATCCAGGGCAACAAGCGATTCGACTCGATACTGGCTGACACCGGCATCACGTTGAGGCACGTTCCTGCCTCGGTGTTCATCGAGGAGTACCGGCGCACGCCGGATAGCGAGGACATCTTGTCGATGGCGGATGAGTACATGAAGCGCGCCCAACGGAGGATCAACGCCACCCGGCAGGACGTAATCAACGGCCTCAAGAGCTACTACGTTGCCGGCAAGCTGCTCGAACGCGAAGGAGGCGACGCGATCACGATGGATTGCCTCGGGGCGCTGGGTCCGACGGATGTGAGCCTGCCGTGCATCGCGTGGTCGCGGATGAATGATGACCGCATCCCGGCGGCGTGCGAGGCGGACTACGGGGCGGTCGCCTCGCTGGTGATGGTCCATTACCTGTTCGACCGGCCAGGCTTTCAGCAGGACCCGGTGGCCGACACCGCCGACGACACGATCATCGGCGCGCACTGCTCCTGCCCGACGCGGTTGAATGGCTTCGACGAGGCTCCTGAGCCTTTCGATATTCGCCACCATCACGGCAACCGCGACGCTGTGCCGCGAACGCTCTGGCGCGTAGGCCAGCGCGTCACGAGCATCGATCTTCTGCCTGGCCGTGACGGCGCGACCGGCGAAGAGGCTCGGTCCACCGTCTTGGTCTCCGCTGGGACCGTCGTTGAAAACAAAGAGGTCCCCCCCAGCGGCGGATGCGTCGTCTCGGTGAAAGTCAAGTTCGACGGCGGCCAGGAGGTGCTCAGCTTCCCCGGCTTCCACCAGATCTTCTTCTACGGCGACTACAAGCACCCGGTGAAAGACTTCTGCCAGCTCTGCGGCTTCAAGGCACAGGTGGTGTAACCATGTCCACAGAAGAGAACAAACTGCTCATCCGTCGCTACATGGACGAGGTCGTGAACACCAGGGACGTGGGGAGGCTGGCCGAGTTCATCTCGCCCGACTACGTCGAGGTCTACAACAACGTGCGGTATTCCATCGGACTCGAAGCCGGAGCAATCCGCGTCGTTGGTCCGGAGAACGACCGGCCCGTGTAAGGAATCGGTCCGAGTAGCCTGATCCATCTGAGAATAGGGTATTGTGAAAGGCTGGCAAAACACATGAGAACGTATGCGATCATGGGGACGGTCGTGGTCTTGTGTCTCGCCGAAACGAGCCCGACGCAGAATCGTCAGCAGCAGAGCCGCCGGTCGCAGCGGGTGAAGATGCAGGCGGTCCAGGTCATCAGTCCGGACGGCAGCGTCAAGCTGACCATCGGGCCCAACGCCGAACGCCTGAGCTTTACCGTGACGCTCCGCGACAAGATGGTGATCGATCCATCGACCCTCGTGATGAAGGTGGACGATTACGATCTCTCCTCGGGCGTCGTGTTCGACAGGGTGGAGCGCTATGAGATCAACGAGAGCTACCCGTGGTACGGGGCTCACAGCATTGCGGTGAATCACTGCAACGGCGCGCGGATTTCGTTGCGGCACGATCTGTCGTTCGTGGACTACATTCTGGAGATTCGCGTCTTCAATGATGGCGCTGCCTTTCGTCACATCATTCCGGGGGCCGACGAGGTCTCTCGCACGCCGGATGAGTACACGACGTTCGTCGTTCCGGCCGGCTCCACGGTCTGGCACCACGACCTCGGCGGGCACTACGAGTCCGCCTACGACCGCAGCGCGATCGACGAGATCCGCCCCGGCCAGTGGGCGGGACCGCCGGTGACCTTCGCATTGCCGGGCGGCGGCTATGGCTCGATCACCGAGGCGAACCTGGTGAACTACAGCGGCATGGCTCTGGAGGCGGATGGTCGCCGGGGTCTGGTCACGGGTCTGGGACACCGCCAGCCGTTGAATTACCCCTTCGAGCTGCGTTACGGGCGAGAGGAGGCCAGGCGTCTGGCGAAGCCCGCCGCCATTGTCGGGACGATTGCGACGCCGTGGCGCATTGTGATTGTGGGATCCGACCTGAACACGCTGGTCAATAGCGACATTCTGCCCAACCTCTGCCCTGCTCCCGACCCGAAGTACTTTC
Organism: Sedimentisphaerales bacterium; assembly: GCA_016928975.1. The sequence continues at coordinate 40,623 of JAFGJR010000149.1, forward strand.
CCGAGGGCATCAGGACGTCGTGGACGAAGCCCGGCCGTGCCGTGTGGCGATACGTCGATGGCGGCGACGGCTCGTTCGAGGGCTTGAAGGGTTTCTCCCGAATGGCGGGCGAGTTGGGCTACGAATACCACATCCTCGAAGGAATCTGGAGTCGCTGGAGCGACGAGCAGATCGGAGAGATCGTCGAGTACTCCCGGCAGTGTGGCGTGCGGCTGCTGTTCTGGAAGCACAGCAACGAATTGCGTACTCCGGAGGCAAGGGAGGCGTTCTTCACGAAGCTGCAGAACCTCGGGGTCGCCGGCGCCAAGATCGACTTCTTCGACCATGAGGCAAAGGATCTGATTGATCTGTACGAAGAGCTGCTCCGCAGTGCGGCGGAGCATCGAATGGTCGTCGATTTCCACGGGGCGAACAAGCCGACCGGCCGAGGGCGGACCTGGCCCAACGAGCTGGTTCGCGAAGCCATCCGCGGAATGGAGAGCAGCAGCCTCAAGGAACGGGCCCGGCACGAGACGATCCTTCCCTTCACGCGGTATCTGGCGGGGCCGGCGGATTACACGACGATGCACTTCGGCGCTCGCCGGGGTGACTCGACGTGGGCGCACCAGATTGCCAGCTTCGCGATCTTTGCCAGTGGCATGCTGACGCTGGCCGCACATCCGCAGGCCGTCCTGGATAACCCGGCGGTGGATGTGATCAAGGGCATTCCGGCGGTCTGGGACCAGACCATCGTGTTGCCCGAATCGAGGATCGGCGAACTGGCGGTCTTCGCGCGGCGCACGGGGGACACGTGGTTCCTGGCCGTCATGTGCGGCCCGAAGGCCAGAACGATCAGTGTACCCCTGTCGTTCCTCGGCGACGGCCGATACAAGGCGTCATTGGTCCGCGACAGCCAGGAGCAGCCTGACGCCGTGGTCCTGGAAGATAAGACCGTTCAGCCCAGCGACGCGCTCACGATCGAGATGACCAACGGTGGCGGCTTTGTCGCCCGTTTTTCGAGGTAGCCGCGCATGAGGCGTATCGCCGACGAGCCTGATGGGACGGTTATCGCGGGCCGACCGGCAGCCGCCGGTCCCCAGGAACGGGTCGTGTCGGTCGATGCACTGCGCGGACTCGTGATCCTCCTGATGATCTTCGTCAACGATGTGGCAGGCGTCGCACGAGCGCCCTCGTGGCTGAAGCACGTCGGAGTCAATGCTGATGCCATGACGGTTCCGGATGTTGTCTTCCCCGCGTTTCTGTTCATCGCCGGGATGTCAATCCCGTTGTCTCTGCAACGAGCCTCGGCAAGCGGCCGGACAAGAGTGCGATTGGTAGTGAAAGTCCTGGCGCGCACCTTTGCC
>JAFGJR010000150.1 GCA_016928975.1 Sedimentisphaerales bacterium
ACGGCCGATAGCAGGCCGCCCAGGGCTACATAGATGCCGACCGTGATCGACGAGACCCAGATGCTCACGTTCATGTCCCAGCCGAGCAGCAGGTTGAGGATCTTGGCCATGGCGAACATGCTGGCGCCGCTGACCATGACGGTCAGGAACGTGAACGAGATGCCGGCCAGAGCCCGCGCCCCCTCGCCGTAGCGCAACTTCAGGTAGCCGGGGACCGAGTGCGTCTTGCATATGTAGTAGAAGGGCATCATGACGATGGCCAAAAACAGGATGGCGGGAATCGCGCCGATCAGGTAGGCGTGAGCGCCGAGCATGCCGTACTGGTAAGCCATTGCCGACCAGCCCATCGTTTCGAGCGAGCTGAGGTTGGCGGAGATGAAGCTCAGGCCGGCGATCCAGGCGGTCATCTTGCGGCCGGCCATGAAGAAGTCCTCACCCGTGCTCGTGTGCTTCTTCAGGTAGAACCCGATCGCCAGCACGACCGCGAAATACAGCACGATCAAGACCATGTCAATCCCGGACAGGGTCAGCAGGTGCGAGGGTGCGTTCGCCGCCGGTTCCGCCGCCTGCGCCAGTGACGGGGACACGAGGACGAGCGAGAGCAGGGTCATCAGGCCAATATGCTTCAACGACGTCATACAGTTCCTTTCGGGCTGCAACTGGATCCGGGGCTCTGTCGCCGGGCCCGCCAAAACCACAGCCAGACAATATGCCGTCCCCGCAAGGGATGTCAAGCGTCCTGTCGGGAGAACAGAGTGGTGGCGGTGGGTGGCAGCGGCAAGCGGAGAGAAGCGGAGCTTGCCGATGGTGCTGCGCTACGGAAGGACCATCGGCAAGCTGGCACTTGCCGCTGCCACCCAGCACAGCGTCTGAGAACTCGCCGGATGGACGGAGACCGTCGAATCTACTATAATGCGCGAAATGAACAGCCGCGTGGACGGGGATCTCGGTATGGGGACAAATGAGGCCGGTTGCGATTCTGGGACGATGAGAGCCGATCCAGCGTCGCCGCGGATTCTGCTGGCGGACGACCAGTTGGGCGTGCTGAAGGCGCTGCGCCTGCTGCTCAAGGGCGAGGGCTACCAGATCGAGGCGGTCGGCTCGGCGGAGGCGGTCGTCGAGGCAATCCGGCGTCAGGATGTGGACGTGGTCCTGATGGACATGAACTACATGCGCGGCAACACGTCGGGCCAGGAGGGCCTGGACGTGCTGGCACGGATTCAGCAGATCGACAGCACGCTGCCGGTGGTGGTGATGACGGCCTGGAGCAGCGTGGAGCTGGCGGTGGAGGCGATGCGGCGGGGGGCGCGTGACTTCGTGACCAAGCCGTGGAAGAACGAGCGGCTGCTCGCGATCCTGCGGACGCAGGTGGAGCTGGGCCGGGCGTTGCGCAAGGGCCGACAGCTCGAGCAGGAGAACACGCTTCTCCGAAGTGAGGCGCAACCGCTGTTGATCGCGGAGGCCCGCGCGATGCGGCCGGTCCTCGAAGCGATCGCGCGGATCGGACCCTCACAGGCGAACGTCCTGATCACCGGCGAGAACGGCGCGGGCAAGGGGATCGTCGCCCAGGCGCTGCACGCCGCCTCGGCCAGGAAGGACAAATCCCTGGTGACGGTCAACACCGCGAGCATCCCCGACAGCCTCTTCGAGAGCGAGCTGTTCGGCCACATCGCCGGGGCCTTCACCGACGCCAAGACCGATCGCATCGGACGTTTCAAGCTGGCCGACGGCGGGACCTTGTTCCTCGATGAGATCGCCAGCATCCCCGCGAACCTGCAATCCAAACTGCTCCGTGTCCTCGAAAGCGGCGAGTTCGAGCCGGTCGGATCCTCCAAGACCCACCGTGTGGACGTGCGAATCCTGTCGGCGACGAACGCCGATCTCAGCACGGAGATCGCGGCCGCTCGATTCCGCCAGGACCTGCTCTACCGCTTGAAGACCGTGGAGATTCGCATCCCGCCGCTGCGGGATCGCAAAGAGGATGTCCCGCTCCTGGCGGCCCATTTCCTCGAAAGGCATGCCGGCCGGTACCGCAAAGAGCTTGCCGGTTTCGACCCGGCCGCCATGCAGATCCTCCTGGACTACACCTGGCCCGGCAACGTGCGCGAGCTCGACCACACCATCGAGCGGTCGGTCCTCATGGCTCGCGGCGGCACCGTGAAGGCCAGTGACCTGGGCTTAGAACCCAGAGCCGCCGGCGGCGCGAAGATCGAGGACATGACCCTGGAGCAGGTCGAGCAGATGATGATTCAGAACGCATTGGCCCGGTTCCAGGGCGACATCAGCAAGGCCGCCGAAGCCCTCGGCCTCAGCCGCGGCGCCTTCTACCGACGGTTGGAGAAGTACGGCATTGGTTGAGGGAGAACGAACGCTCAGTAGTCTGTAGTCGGTAGTCAGTAGTCGGTAAGAAATGGCGAGAACCGTGGCAATTGCGGAGAAAGGAGCGGTAGCTGGATGGCAGGCAAGAACTACAGAGATCTGGACGTGTGGCGCGAGGCGATGGATTTCGTTGTGGAGTGTTACCGCGTGAGCCGGGTATTTCCCAAGGGCGAAGTGTACGGGCTGACGAGTCAGCTTCAGAGAGCTGCTGTGTCCATCCCAGCCAATATCGTCGAAGGACAGGGCCGTCAACATGACAAGGAGTTCCTCCAGCACCTCTCCATCGCCTATGGCTCCCTGGCGGAGGCTGAGACCCATATACAGATCTCCCGCCGGTTGGAGTATCCTGATGATAAGGTAGAAGGCTCGATGTTGGAGAGGGCCGCTCGGATCGGTCGCATGCTCAACGGCCTGAGGAAGTCCCTTGAAACGAAGATCGCAGGTCACTGAAGAACGAACGCCGACTACCGACTACCGGCTACCGGCTACTGGTTCAGCCCTATGAAGTACGAACATCGCATCCTGACCTTAGGTTTGCTGGCCGGACTGGCGGGCTCGGTGATGTCCTTCTTCCTGCTGTGGGACTCTGGCTACGCCGTGCGGACGCAAGTGACGCTGGGCCTGATCATCATGATTTTCTGGGTGAGCGTGGCGTTCACGATCCAGAGCAAGGTGGTCTTTCCGCTTCGCACGTTGTCGAACCTGCTCGGAGCGCTGCGGGAGGGGGATTACTCGTTGCGGGCGCGGGGCGCCCGACTCGATGACGCGATGGGCGAGGTCGTCTGGGAGGTCAATGCGCTGGCGGAATCGCTTCGCGAGCAGCGATTGGGCGCGATGGAGGCCACGGCCCTGCTGCGCAAGGTCATGGCCGGGATCGACGTGGCCATGTTCGGCTTCGATAGTCACCAGCGATTGCAACTGGTCAATGACAGCGGCAAGCGCCTGCTCGGCAGGACCGACGAGCAGGTCCTCGGCTGCGATGCAGAGGACCTGGGCCTGGCCCAGTGTCTTGGAGGCGATACGCCGCGAGTGCTCGATATCGCGCTGCCTGGTGGCTCCGGGCGGTGGGAGCTGCGCCGCGGCGTGTATCGGGAAAAGGGTGCATCTCACCAGCTTGTGTTCCTCTCCGACCTGACTCGCACGTTGCACGAGGAGGAGCGGCGGGCCTGGACCCAGTTGATCCGGACCGTGCGTCACGAGGTGAACAATTCCCTGACGCCAATCCAGTCGGTCGCCGACAGCCTCCGGGCAACTGTCGCTCGCCGGCCTTTGCCGCAGGATTGGGAGGAGGACTTGAAAGGGGGACTGGAGCTCATCGCCGAGCGATCCGAGGCGCTCGCCCGATTCATCGGGGCGTACTCCCGCCTGATGCATCTGCCGCAGCCGGCGTTCTCGCAGGTCGACGTGGCCCAGTTGCTGCGCCGCGCAGCGGAGCTGGAGACGCGAATGGAAGTGACCGTCGAGGAGGGCCGGTCGGTGCAAATCCGGGCCGACCGCGACCAGTTGGAGCAACTGCTGATCAATGTGATCTCCAACAGCGTAGAGGCGAGTCAACAGTCTCACCCGGGCGGAGACGGCCGGGTCTGCGTCGGCTGGCGAATCGACGGCGCCGAGCTGGAGGTCTGGGTGGATGACGATGGCCCCGGTCTATCCAGCGACACGAACGTCTTCGTCCCGTTCTACACGACCAAGCAGCACGGCTCCGGCATCGGTCTGGCCCTGAGCCGCCAGATCGCGGAAGCCCACCACGGCTCCCTGACCCTAGCCAACCACCCCAACAACCCCGGCTGCCGAGCCTGCCTGCGCCTGCCGATCATGTAGCAGTTCAGGTCATCTCGTTCTTGGAGTTGCCATCCGGCGTCACTTGTATCCCTTCTCGTCGGGCGATCTCAATGATGGGCGTTGCGGTATCCTCTGCCCACTGGCGCTCGCCGCAGGGGATGGGCTCGATCCGGCTGTCCGTGCGTGCCGCCACGCGCCACAGGGAATTGATGGCGTCCCGAGAGAACGTCCCGTCGAACGCAGGGGACACGACCACCAGATCGATATCGCTCCACTGATGAGGATGGCCCGCGGCGTAGGAGCCAAAGATCACCCCCATGCGTGCCAGTATGCCGTGCTGTGCAAGGTTCCGCAGATATTGTCGAACGATGTCTACAATTGCTGGATCAGCCATGTCAGAACCTCTTGGGACCGAGCTATGAATTCCGTCGCCTCCTTGGGACGCAGTTGAAGCCCATAGAATTCTGGATAACGTCCTTCCAAGTTGAATTGGTTCATGTCCGCCAACACATCCGCCTGTCGCTCCTCAAGCCTCAAGCCGGCCGACTCGCTGAGACGCGTGAGATTGTGTATTTTGGGCGGAACGTCCCGCGTGCGACGACAGAGGATCGCCTTCAGTATCTTCTCCAACGCCAGGTGGGCAAAGAACAATCCATGTCGGCCTCTGCCGTCCCTCACCAATTCGACGGCGACTTCCCAATCTTCAGCCGAACCCTGGCGCCAATAGTCAATTTGCTTCTCGATATCGACCATCATGGGGTATTCTATCGCAATAGGGATGGGCCATCAACACCGGCACGAGGGGATCATTGGGACTGATGTATGAGAGTGCTCCAGAACAATGCTCAAGGTCATTGGTGTCAAATGGTCAGGAAGTCCGCCCTTGCTGCAGCGGTACTCGTGGTCCTCCATAGCCACGGCTTGTGGGGCCAGAGCTCGACCGCGGCGCAAGTGGCACAGCAGCCGCGGCCGTTTTGCACGGGGTTCACGGCGTTTCCGTATGATCTCAGCATGGAGGCGGTCGAGCAGACGCGCCGGTTTGTGCGCGACAATGCAGATCTGATCGCGCACCACATCGAAGGCGTGCCGTGGGCAGAGGCACTGTGCGGTGCGCCGTTTCCGAAGGAGGTACTGGACGATCACCAGTCCAAGCGGTCGATGAAGCCACCGGGGGCGAAGGTGTATCTGGCGGTGTCACCGGGTCGAGGCGATCTCAAGCTGCCGGACCGGGGCGCCACGCCGCTGCCGCCGGAGCTGAAGGGCAGGTCGTATGATGATCCGCTCGTCAAACGAGCATTTCTCACCTATTGCCGGCATTGCATCGATTTCTTTCAGCCTGACTACATGGCCATCGGCATCGAAGTGAATGAAATCTTCAGTGCCGACGTCGCCAAGTGGCATGCCTATGTCGAGCTTCATCGTTACATCTATGGCCAGGTGAAGAAGGAGCATCCAGGTCTGCCGGTCTTCGCGTCGTTCACGCTGCACAACATGATCAAAGATCGCGGGCCGATGCTGGCGGCGTGGGAGGAGTTGATGCCGTTCAACGACCTCGTCGCGGTCAGTTACTATCCGTTCCTGGCAGGCGAGCCGGCGGACCAAGCGCTGGCGTGGATGACGGACAGGTTCGACCGTTTCGGCAAGCCCTATGCGATGGTCGAGACCAACGACGCCGGCGACCGGCTGGTCTTTCCGCAAAGCAGGATCGTGATTGACGGCACGCCTGAGAAGCAGGCGGCCTACGTGCGAACGCTGCTGCGCCTGGCGGAGCAGCACCGCTTCGTCTTCGTCGTGCTGTTCATCCATCGCGACTACGACGCGCTGTGGGACAAGATCAAAGCGACTGCGCCGGAGCTGTTCATGGCCTGGCGCGATTGCGGGCTGGTCGATGAGCAGGGCAACGCCCGGCCTGCCTATGCCGTCTGGCGTGAGTATTTCGAGCGGCCCTTCGAGGAGGAAACAAAGAAGCAATGAATGATGCCAGGAATCGTCTTGTCATCCTCGCTCTTTTCTCACTCTGCTGGTGCGCAAGCATCGGCCCGGTGGCCGAGGGGACGTCGCTATCCGAGCAAATTCAGGCGTGGCAAGAGGCGATGGTCGAGGCGCAGGCCCGCATGGCCTCGCTGGACCCGAACGGCGAGGCATTCGCGGCCGCCGCCGAGGAGTTCTCTGTACGGGGCGGCGTTGTGCCGGCTCGAGCTCGACGGCGCCGATGCTCGCGTGCGCACGCTCATCGAGGACGCCGACGGCGTGATCCGCGATCCCGATGTGTCGTGGGAGGGACGGCGCGTGCTCTTCGCCTGGAAGAAGTCCGACCACGAAGATGACTATCACCTGTACGAAATGGATGTCACGAGCAGCTCGACGAAGCAACTGACCGAGGGGCTCGGCTTCGCAGACTACGAAGGCGTCTATCTGCCCAACGAGGACATCCTGTTCAACTCGACCCGCTGTGTGCAGACGGTGGATTGCTGGCGGACAGAGGTCAGTAACGTGTACACCTGTGATCGCGACGGGCGCTATCTTCGCCGGCTGACCTTCGACCAGGTCCACGACAATCACCCGATGGTGATGCCCGACGGCCGGGTCGTCTACACCCGGTGGGAGTACCAGGATCGCGGCCAGATCTTCGTCCAGGGCCTCTTTCAGATGAACCCCGACGGCACGGGACAGACCGAGTTCTACACCAACAACTCCTGGTTCCCGACCTCGCTATTGCATGCCCGAGGCATTCCCGGCACGCAGAAGGTGGTCGCCATCTTCTCCGGCCACCATACGCGGCAGGTGGGCAAGCTGGGGATCGTGGACCCGACTCTGGGTCGCCAGGAGAGCGCGGGCGCCCAGTTGATCGCCCCGGTCCGCGAGACGCCCGCGGAGCGCATCGACGTCTATGGCCAGGACGGCGAGCTGTTCCAGTATCCTTATCCGCTCAGCGAGTCCGAATTCGTCGTGGCCTTCGCGCCGCTTGGCTGGTCGCGTTCGCCCACGCTGTTCAAGCTGTATTGGATCGCCGCCAACGGTCGGCGGGAGTTGCTGATCGCCGATCCGGACGTCTCGTGCGGCCAGCCCGTCCCCCTGGCGCCGCGACCACGTCCTCTCATCCGTCCCAGCCTGGTGGACTGCGGCAAGACCACCGGCACCTGCTACGTGCAGGATGTCCATGCAAGCCCGGGACTGGCTGACGTCCCCCGCGGCACGGTCAAGAGACTCCGCGTGATCGGCCTGGAGTACCGGGCCGCCGGCGTCGGCTGGAACTACAATACGGGCCCGGCCGGCGACGCGCTGGTCTGCACGCCGGTGGCCATCAGCAATGGCAGTTGGGATGTGAAGGTCGTGCTGGGCGACGCCACCGTTCACCCCGACGGATCGGCCTTCTTCAATGTGCCGGCGCGGATGCCTCTGTACTTCCAGGCGATGGAGTGTGAGTTACTTGGCATTGGTTCAGGCGACGGAGCGTACGCTGGAGGACAACCGCTATCTGGCTGGTACGACGGACGGGCAGGTGAACTGGATCGGTGCTCAGTCGGTGCCGTCGATGCTGGCTCCTTATGCAGGCGGTGCCGCTCGCAGCCGCCTGCTGTCGCTCTTGGCAAGCGGTCACCACGGTGTGCAACTGGCGCCGCAGGACACGGAGACGCTCGCCTGCTGGATCGACCTTCAAGTGCCATTCTGCGGCGACTACGAAGAGGCGAATCAGTGGACCGATGAAGAGCAGCAGAAGTACAAACACTTCCTGGACAAGCGACGCCGGATGGAGGGGTCGGAGCGACGTAGTCTCGCCGAGCGGTCGAGCATACAGGCCACGGATTCCGAGCCGGCATCGTCGAAGGAACCGGCCGGACAAGCCCCACCGCGCAGTCCGCTCTCGCCGGCAACGCTTGCGGTTGGCGCGACCGGAACGGAACTCTACGTCGGCGCCGCCACGGGACGACAGGTTTTCGTCATCGACGGGACAAGCGCCTCGGTCAGCAGGATCATCTCCTTGACCGAGTCGCCGTCGGGGATCGCGGCGGCTCCGGATGGCACGGCGCTTTACGTCGCGGCAGGTCTGCCGCGGGGATTCGTCCTCGTCATCGATCCCAAGACGGGCATCACGCAAGCCCGGATTCCTGCCGGCTACAGTCCGGCGGCGCCGGTCCTGAGTGCAGATGGAGGGATCCTTTTCGTGTGCGACCGGTTCCGCTCGCGCCTGCTCGCGATTGACCTGGTGGCCCAGAGGGTTGAGGACGAGTTGGCCGTCGGTCGGGAACCCGTCGCGGCGGTTTGCACGTCGGATGGACGAGTCCTGCTGGTCGCCTGTCTCTTGCCCGCCGGTCCGGCCACCGGCTCGGCGGTTGCCGCCGAAGTCGTCGCCGTCAGCACGGCCGACCTGAAGATTACCGCTCGCATCACATTGCCCAATGGAAGCACCTCCGTCCGGGGGATTTGCATGTCCCCGGACGGTCGCCATGCCTATGTCGTCCACACGCTGGCCCACTATCAGCTCCCCACCACGCAGGTGGATCGGGGCTGGATGAACACGAGCGCCCTGAGCGTCATTGACGTGGCCGCGTTGCGGTGGACGGGCACCGTGCTGCTCGACGACGTCATCCAGGGTGCCGCCAATCCGTGGGACGTGGTCTGCACCGACGACGGCCAGTGGCTGTGCGTGAGCCATGCGGGCACGCATGGGGTCAGCATTATCGACCGAGCGGGTCTTCATCAAAAGCTCACCGGCAGGGGGCAGGACGTGTCGAGCGACCTTTCGTTCCTGGGCGATCTGCGTCGTCGCGTACGGCTGGCCGGCAAGGGGCCGCGAGGCCTTGCCGTCGCCGGGCACACTCTCTACGCCACGGAGTACTTCTCCGATTCGGTGGCTGTCGTCGAACTGGCTCCAGACAAACGGGACAGAGTCGGGTCGATCCGGCTGGGGCCCGCGCCTGAGCTAACCGAGGTGCGCCGCGGCGAGATGCTGTTCCATGACGCGGATCTGTGCTTCCAGCGATGGCAGAGCTGCGCGAGTTGTCACCCGGACGCCCGCGTCGATGGCTTGAACTGGGACCTGGTCAACGACGGCCTGGGCACGCCGAAGAACACCAGGAGCATGCTCTGGGCCCATCGCACGCCGCCGGCGATGAGCCTGGGGGTGCGCGAGACAGCGGAGGCTGCCGTGCGCGCCGGCATGCGGCACATTCAATTCGTCGTCCGTCCGGAGTCCGATGCCGCCGCCATCGACGCATATCTAAAGTCCCTTGAGCCGTTGCCAAGTCCGTACGCAATGGACGAGCAACTCGGCGACAGGTTCCAGAGAGGCCTTCGCGTGTATGAAGAGGCCGGCTGCCGAGAGTGTCACGAGCCGGACTCTCTGAAGGCCTGGGATGTGGGTACTGGAACCGGTCGGGAGGCCGGCCAGGCCTTCGATACCCCTGTGCTGGTCGAACTGTGGCGGACGGCCCCCTATCTCCACGACGGCCGGGCGGCCACCCTTGAGCAAGTGCTCACGAAGTTCAACCCCGACGACCGTCACGGCGAGACGTCCACCCTGAGTGCCGCCGAACTGGACGATCTGGTGGCATTTCTGCTGTCCTTGTGATCCGGCGACCGGCGAGCCCCAGCACCGGCACGTGTCCGAATCCGGGCGCGCCCATCCCAGAAGCGGACAACCCGGCCAGAGCGAGATCGCTGCTTTCTGTGCCGGGGCGGGGGTGGGGGTCTGGACCGGTCTGGCATGCTGCTTGCACCCGCACAGGAGTATGAGATAGGAGCAATACATGCAGACACTGTGGCAAGATGTTCGCTTTGGACTGCGGATGCTGGTGCGGGACCCGGGCTTCACCGTCGTGGCGGTCCTCACACTGGGGCTTGGCATTGGGGCCAACCTGGCTTTGTTTGGCATTCTCAATGAGATGCTTCTGCGGCCCAAGCCGGTTGCCCGGCCCCACGAGTTGTGGGCCATCAGGGCGGCTGACGCGGCCGGACGGCCGGTTGGCGCCAATCTCTGTCGGCCCTACTACAGCGCGATCCGGCGGGAAAGTCGCGTGTTCCAGGGCGTCATCGGCTACGCAGGCATCATGCCCAAGCTGCGAATGCAGGACGGCGCCGAACGCATCGGGGCGGAATTGGTCTCGGGCGAGTACTTCTCGTTCCTCGGCGTGGTCCCGACGCTGGGACGAGGCTTTCTCCCCGAAGAGGACGCTCGGACCGGCGCGCACACGGTCGCCGTAATCAGTCATGCATTCTGGCAAAGTCACTTTGGCGGCACGCCCGATGTTCTGGGAAAGACCATCACCCTCAATGACACCCAGGTGGAAATCGTGGGCGTTGCTCCCAGGGGATTCACCGGTCTGAGTTTCTGGCCGGCAAACCTGTGGTTGCCGGCGAGTATGGAGCCGATGCTGGGGGAACTGACGATCTATGGCCTCGTCGGCCGGCTGGCGGAACCCCGACAGGCCGCTGCGGCTGCGGATATGCTGACGCCCATTGCGGCGGAGGTTACGAAGGAGTTATCCGGTTTCAAGGACCCTCGCTGGTCCCGCTATGGCGTCTCGCCGGACTTCCACAGAATCCGACTCGATCCCATCGGGCGCGGTCTGCTGGGCACCTGGTACCTGAAGCCAAAGATGGTCGGTTTTCTGAAGTTGGCGGGTGTGGCGACGGTACTGCTGCTCGTTATCGCCTGCGCCAACGTCGCCGGGCTGTTCCTGGCGCGAGCCCTGCAACGGGGCCGCGAGATGGCCACGCGCGTGGCGCTGGGCGCGACGCGCGGCGTGCTGGTCCGCCAGCTTGTTTGTGAAGGGGTCCTCGTGGCGATCTGTGGCACGGCCGGTGCACTGCTGGTGTTCTCGTGGACCGGTCCGGCGATCCTGAGGTTCGCCAGTTGGTGGTCGGGACCGGCGCTGCGTCCGGTGCTCGACGTGCGCGTGCTGCTGTTTGCCGCCGCCGGCGCGTTGATGGTCGGCGTGGGTTTCAGTCTTCTGCCCGCGCTACAAGCGGCCGGCTTCCAGCCCTTCGCCGCGATCAAAGACGGCGGGGGATCAGGCCAGAAGCGATCCTGGCTGCGACACGGTCTGATCGTCGCGCAGGTGGTGGGCTCGCTCGTTCTTTTGTGCGGGGCGACCCTGTGCCTGCGCAGCATGAGCAAGCAGCTTGCGGTGGACCTGGGCTACCGGTCCGACCGGCTCGCGGTTGCCCGGCTGGATCTGGAACGCATCGGTTTCACGGCGGATAATGCCTTACCGCAACTGGAGGAAATCATCCGCCGGGTGGCTCTCGTTCTGGGAGTCGAGCGGGTGAGTTTCTCGCCCGTCCAGCCACTGAACGGGCAGATGGCGATCATGGGTGCCGAGACAGGTGTCGAGGGCTACGAATCGCCCGACGGCAATCCCGTCGAGGTCGGTATCTATCCGCGTGTCGGTCCCAGCACGTTCGGCGTCCTGGGCATCCCGTTGCTGCGCGGCCGTGACTTCAGCCGGGAAGACATCGAATCCGGCCGCCGGGTCGTGATCGTGAACGAGAGCTTCGCGCGAAGGTTCTGGCCGGGCCAGGAGCCGCTGGGCAAGCACGTTCGCCAGTGGGAGGTCGTCGGCGTGGTCCAGGACGCCTGCCTCGAACGATTTGACGAACAGCGGCGAGCCAATGTCTTTCTGAGCACGAAGAAGGACGCTCTTCTTCAGCCCAACCTGCTAATCCGTACCGAAGGAGACGCACGACACGTGGTCGCCTCCGTGCGTGCGGAACTCGCCCGCATCCATCCGAGACTGCTCGCGGGCGACGTTCGCACGCTGCGCGATGTCATCAAGAATGCCCTGGCGGTCGAACACGCGGCCCTGCGGATTCTCGGCGCCCTCGGGATCCTGGCGCTCGTGCTGGCCGCGGTGGGCACCTACGGCGTGATGGCCTACACGGTGAACAGCCGGACGCGGGAACTGGGCATTCGCCTGGCCGTCGGAGCAACCCGATGGGACGTCACGCGACTGATTCTATATACGGGCCTGCGTCTGGGCCTGCTGGCGACGGCTGTCGGTCTGCCGCTGGCGCTCGGCGGGGCTATCGTCCTGCGGCACCAGATCGCCGGCATCAGTCCGTTCGATCCGCTGGCCTTCATCGTTGTGACGGCCTGCGTCCTGGTTGCCTTGGCCGTCGCCTGCTGGTTCCCCGCCCGCCGGGCCGCGCGGATCGATCCGATGGTGGCGCTGCGATGTGAATAGGGAGAACAGATGGGAACCTCGTGGCAAGACATCCGATATGGCGTGCGGATCCTGAAGAAGTCGCCGGTGTTCACGGTCGTTGTCACGCTGTCGCTGGCAATCGGCATTGGGGCCAACGCGGTGGTGTTCACCTGGATTCAGGCCGTGCTGTTGGACGCCACCGAGGGGATGGCCGACCCAGGCCGGTTGGTCGTCGTATGCCCGCGGCACAGGACCGCCGGTCTCGATCAAACGATGTCATTCCCGGATATTCAGTCCCTGGCCGAGCAGAGGAACGCTTTCGTCGGGATCACGGCCTCGCAGATGGGCGCAGCCACGCTCCAGGTGGGGGACACGACGGAGTGGGTCTGGAGCGAGTTCACGCTGGCCAACTACTTCGACGTTCTGGGTGTGCGGCCGATCGTGGGGCGAGGCTTTCGCCCCGGCGAAGATCAGCCCGACGCCGGCAGCCTCGTGGCCGTCATCAGTCATGGGCTGTGGCAGCGCCGCTTCGGTAGCGACCCTTTGGTGGTGGGACGCATCGTCCAGATCAACCGCCGCCCGGTCACTATCGTGGGGGTCGCTCCGGCAGGTTTCAAAGGCATGATGGGTGCCTTGCGGTTCGATCTCTGGGCACCACTGCCCGTCGAGATGGAAGCGACGCTGCTGCGAGAGCGCTTTGAGCGGCGCGGGTCCCATTGGTTGCACACGATGGCGCGACTTGGGCCGGGCGTGTCGCGGCGCCAGGCACAGGCCGTCGCCGCGACCATCGCCGGCCGCCTGGGACAGGAATTCCCCGTGACAAGCCGTGACAAGTCCTTCGCGATCCTGCCGGTCTGGAAATGTCCCTGGGGCGGCCAGGGCTTCATGCTGCCGCTGCTGCGGGTGCTGGCTCTGGTGGCCGGCTTGCTCCTGCTGCTGGTGGCGGCCAATGTCGCCAACCTGCTGCTCGCCCGCACGCGATGGCGCCGGCCGGAGATGGCCGTGCGGCTGGCCCTCGGCGCGTCCCGCCGGCGCGTGGTTCGACAACTGCTTACGGAGAGCTCGGTTCTGGCCGTCCTGGGCGGCCTTTGCGGCACCGCGGGCGCCCTGTGGGGCATGAACCTGCTGTTTGAGTTCATCCCGTCGACTCCGCTGCCGGTGGCGCTGCAACCACGCTTGAACTGGCCGGTGCTGGCGGCGACGGCGGCCGTGACAATTCTCGCCGGCATCCTCGTCGGTCTGGCGCCCGCCTTCCACAACGCTCGTACCGGGGTCAACGAAGCACTCAAGGCCGGGGGGCGCATGGGCTCATCCTCGCCACACCGGCTTCGCGGCGCGTTCGTGGTGGCCGAAGTGGCACTGGCGCTGGTGTTGCTCCTGGGTATGGGACTGTGCGTCCGGAGCTTTGACAAGGCCCGCCACACCGATCTCGGCTTGAATCCCCGACAGGTGTTTGTAGCCAGCTTTCGGATCAGCAGACACTCCGGCGACGCGGGCTACGTTCGCAACTTCTACCGCCGGCTGCGGGTGGAGGTCGGCCGGCTACCGGGGGTCGAAGTGACTGCGTTGGCTGACTCGCTTCCACTGGGTCTGGAGGGTGGCTCCGGCAGCAGTGTTGAGGTTCCCGGCTATCAGCCTGCCGTGGGAGAGAGTATGGGCGTGGAGCACAGCATCGTGTCCCCGGACTACTTCCGCGCGCTGCGGATTCCCATCCTGGAAGGGCGCGAGTTCACGGAGCAGGATGACGCGGAGGCCGCACCGGTGGTCGTTGTGAACGAGGCATTTGTGAAGCGGTATCTGGCGGGACGCAGCGCGATCGGCCACGAAATCGGCTTCTGGGACCGACGGGCGCGAATCATCGGCGTCGCGAAGAATGGCAAGTACCGGGCTCTGAACGAGCCCCTTCATCCGTACTTCTACATGTGTCAGCAGCAGATCCTCGATCGCGACCTCACCCTGATTCTGCGCACGCGTGGGGACCCGGCGGCTGTTGCCGGTGAGATCGAGCGTCTTGCGGCAACGATCGACGCGACCGCTCGTCCTTTTGCCGCCATGTCGCTCCAGGATTACATCGGGGCGGCCTTCACGGTGCCGCGGATCGCGGCCACGATGCTCAGCTTGCTCGGCGTGCTGGCCTTGCTGTTGGCGGCGATGGGGACCTACGCCGTGATCGCCACCGGCGTGAACGAGCGCACGCGAGAGATCGGCGTGCGAATTGCTCTGGGGGCGCAGGGAGCCGACATCCTCCGGCTGGTGCTGCGTCACGGCGTGTTGCTGACGCTCCTCGGGATCGGAATCGGCGCCGCCGCCGGGCTCGCCGCCAGCCGTATGCTGGCCGGCCTGTTGGTTGGCATCGGCCCGAGGGACCTGCTGACCTGGTGCGCCGGGCCGCTTCTGTTGCTGGGCGCCACCGCCCTGGCGTCCTGGCTACCTGCTCGTCGGGCGATGAAGATCGATCCGACAGTGGCGCTGAGGTATGAATAGGAGAGAGAAATGGGCAGGCTGTGGCAAGACGTGCGGTATGGCCTCCGGATGCTGACCAGGAATCCGGCTTTTGCGGTGGTCGTCGGACTGACGATGGCTGTGGGGATTGGGGCGACTACGGTGATGTTCAGTGTGGTCAACGCGGTGTTGCTGCGCCCGTTGCCTCTGCGGGACGCGGACCGGCTGGTCATGCTCTGGGAGACGGAACGGGAGCAACCGGACAAGCTCAGAGGCGTCTCGCTCCTGCGCTTCCTCGATTGGCAGCGGCAATGCACGACGCTGGAGCACATGGCGTTCTTCGACGACAGATACGACCTCACGCTGACAGAGGGGGACGATGCCGCCGAGCTGGCGGGCATGAGAGTGGGTCCCGAGTTCTTCTCCGTCGTCGGGGTCCAGCCGGCCCTCGGACGGGGCTTTCTGCCGGAAGAGGCTCAGGAGGGCGGCCCACCGGTCGTCGTTCTCAGCCATGAGGTCTGGCAACGATTCTTCGGGGCCGATGCGCAGTGGATCGGGAAGGCGACGACGACACTGACGGATTCGATCTTCGGCAACAGCAAGCCGTACACGATCGTCGGCGTCATGCCCGCGGGTTTCCGGCTCTTCGACGCTCCCGACTTCCTGCTGCCTTACCCGATGGATATCGACGGACCCGGCCGAAAGGGCGGCCTGCATTCCAGCTCGGCGATCGGCCGGCTCAAACCACAGGTCACCCGCCTGCAAGCCCAGGCGGAACTGGAGACGATCCGAAGCGGTGACGAAGGGACCGAGGCGACCGGCGAACAGAGGCGCGGCGTCCGCGTGACATCGCTTCACGAGCGTCTCGTGGAGAACGTGCGTCTGCTGCTCTACGTCCTCCAGGCGGCGACGCTGCTGGTCCTGCTCGTGGCAGGCGGCAACATGGCCAACCTGCTGCTGGCTCGCTCTGCGTCGCGTGGCAGGGAGATGGCGGTCCGCCTGAGCCTGGGAGCCGGCCGACGGCGGCTCATCCGCCAACTGCTCACCGAGAGCCTGCTCCTGGCGGCTCTGGGCGGTGCGGCGGGATTGCTGGTGGCATACTGGGGCATCGAGGGATTGGGGAAGCTGGCCGCCGGTTTTCTCCCAGGTTTGGAGGAGATCCACACCGACGGGCGGGTGCTTGCCTTCACGTGTCTGGTCTCCTTGGCGAGCGGGCTGGTCTTCGGATTGGCCCCGGCGATCCGGGGGACGCGGTCCGATCTGAACGAGTGTTTGAAGGACGCCGGAGCCCGGCGCGGGACAGGGGACTCTCGCACCAGCCGGATACGGCATTCCCTGGTCGTAGCCCAGGTCGCCATCTCGCTCATGCTGCTGGCAGGTGCCGGTCTGCTCGTCAGAAGTCTCTTCCTGCTCCACAACGTGCAGCTTGGCTTCGACCCCAGGAATACCCTGGTGGTGGAGCTTGGCGGGCCGATGCTGCGACCGCTCAGCCGGGGGTTGCTGGAGAGGTTGTCTTCGCTGCCGGGAGTGCAAGCGGTCGGTGCGGTCACGTATCTCCCGCCGGATCGCGCCGGGCGGCGAGAATCGATCCGATGGTGGCGCTGCGATATGAATGAGAATCCTTTGGGCCGGGCTGACTCCTCACATCCACACTCACAGGCAGGAGAGGCCCGGCCCGAGACTATCATAGCAAGTCCGGAGGCTGCGCGTGTCCGAATTCGGGCGCGCCGGTTTCAAGACTGGACATTAACGGCCACTCCAGGCCCGCGTCAGATAAGGGGACTGTGGTTTTCTGGGACCTTACCGATGTCCAGCGGCTGATTCAGTTTGGCACAATGGTTGCTCAGGAATTCGATATGGACATACCACGAAAATCCGCAAAACGTATGAAGATGATTCGACGGGGCCTGATCGGCACGACAGGCCTCGTTGTGGTGGCCTTGGTGACGGTAGGCGTATCCCGGCTGCAACCGGCGGCGCCGGGGGTGGACCGGCGGACCCTGTGGCTGGACACAGTCAAGCGAGGGCCCATGCTTCGCGAGGTCCGCGGCGTCGGCACGCTCGTCTCGGAGGACATCCTTTGGATCCCGGCCGCCGTCAAAGGCCGGGTCACCCGAATCCTCGTCGAGCCGGGCAGCGTCGTCGAGCCTAACACGATCCTGCTGGAACTGAACAACCCGGAGCTGGAACTGGAGCTGCTGGACGCCAAGTCGCAGTGGAACTCGGCGCAATCGAAACTGGTCTCGCAGACGGCTCAACTGGAAGACCAGTTGCTGGGGATGGAGGCCGATCTGGCCCAGACGCAGGCCAATCACGAGGAGAACAAACTTCGGGCCGAGGTGGACCAGAAACAGTACGAGAGTGACCTGATCTCGGATCTGCAACTGACCCTCTCAAACGCTCGCGTCACCCAGTCATCAGAGCTCCTGGAGATCAAGCGAAAGCGTTTGGACATGTATCGCACGCAGACGATGCCGGCGCAGTTGGCGGAGGCGAAGGCGGGCGTGGAGCAGGCGGAATCGAAGTACAGGCTCAAGTGCAACGAGATGGAGTCGCTGAAGGTGAAAGCCGGCACGAACGGCGTCCTGGCCCAGGTGAAGGACAAGATCGAGCCCGGTCAATCCATCGCGCCCGGCACGATTCTGGCGAAGATCACCAACCCCAAGCAGCTCAAAGCGCAACTGAAGATCCCGGAGGCCCAGGCCAGGGACGTGCGCATCGGCCTGGTGGCGGTTGTCGATACGCACCATGGGACGGTGGCGGGAAAGGTCTCCCGCATTGATCCGACTGTCATGGAAGGGAACGTCACAGTGGACGTCTCGCTCCGGGGTGTGTTGCCGGAAGGGGCACGCCCGGACCTGTCGGTGGTCGGCACGATCGAGATTGAGCGACTCACCGACGTGCTCAACGTCGGCCGGCCGGTCTATGCCTCCTCCGAGGGCGTCACGGAGCTGTTCAAGGTCGTCGAGGGCGGCAAGTACGCCGTGCGAAGCCGCGTCCAGTTCGGCCGAAGCTCCGTCAGCACGATCGAGATCCTCGACGGTCTGGCCGTAGGTGACGAGATCATCCTGAGCGATATGTCCCAGTGGGACGGTTGCGACCGGATCAGACTGAAGTAGGTGTCAGGGGCCAGGGATCAGGGGTCAGCAGATGACGAGCGAACGATGGAAGTACTCAGCTATCGATACTTACTGATGTGGCAGCGTGCGATGGATTTGGCGATTGAGTGCTACGAGTTGACCAAGCGGTTTCCACGGAGCGAAACCTATGGGTTAGTCAGTCAGCTACAGCGCGCGGCAGTGTCGGTCCCGTCGAACACAGCGGAAGGACGTGCAAGACAGCATAGCGGGGAATTCCTACAGCATATGTCAATTGCGTATGGATCACTCGCTGAGGTGGAGACGCTCACGCTGATCGCGGCACAGTTGAAGTACATCTCCGACCAGCAGGCCGATGAAGTCCTCGGCAAAACAGCGGAGGTAGGGCGGATGCTCAACGGCCTGCGGAATTCGATCAAAGACATGAAGCAGGCGATTAGAGCGTAGGCAGACAGGAAGAGAGAGAGAACGATGTAAGAGTTCAAGCTGACCCCTGATCCCCGACCCCTGACCCCTAACTAAGGAGCGTGAACGTGAACGAGATGAACAACTCCCTCATCCGCGTCGAGAATCTGCATAAAGTCTTCATCACCGAAGAGGTGGAGACGCATGCATTGGCGGGAATCCACCTGAATATCGCCCAGGGCGAGTACGTGTCCATCGCCGGACCTTCCGGCTGCGGCAAATCGACCCTCATGGCGATCCTCGGTCTGCTCGATTCCCCGACCGAGGGCGAGTACTGGCTCAACGGCGACCCGGTGGCGGCCCTGTCGGCCTCGCAGCGGGCGCGCATCCGCAACCGCCAGGTCGGATTCATCTTCCAGAGCTTCAACCTGATCGGCGACCTGACGG
>JAFGJR010000029.1 GCA_016928975.1 Sedimentisphaerales bacterium
GTCATGGACATTCCTTTCAAAATGGGTATCAAACTACTCACTACCACTCAATCTGGGAATGTCCAATTCCATCTGAGGCAACACACATCTGAGGCAACACAATATGCTCCATCGCGTGTTTGTCTTGGAACAATGTCATTCCCCCCAACAACAGCGGCACTCGCAGACAATTGTGACAGAAGAACGAATAATAGACTCTGAACTCTCGCCCATTTCATTGTGCACCTCCGTATCTCTTCCCTGGAAACCCTGGGGAATCATCACTACCCACTCTCAAGTGCCGCCGCCAGGCGGCGCACAGACATCCGGCACGTTGGTCAGGCGGCGGGCGCCCAGGAGAGAGAGAGAGAGAGAGAGAGAATGCATGTGGTGACGACTTGCACGGCGTCGGGCCCACGGCCTACAGGATGCCATTGTAGATATGAGCCGTTGCCAATGGACCACATCTTGCCTTTGCGTGCCATTGAAAGACCCTCTTCACAATATCGTGACCATGCCAGCCACCCTCCGAATTCGACCTACAACCAACCATGATTCTACTGTCGCCCGGTCATCTGTCAATAGACAAAAACACCTGTTTCTGGCGCAATCTGACAAATACGTAGAAGTACTTAATTCTCGAGTGGAAGCTCCTGTTTTGGGGCTCAAAAACAGGCATATGTGAAGAAAAGCTGTAGAACCCTGGCGAAGCCGTGCCAGCGATTATGGTCCGCATTCCGCACGCCACATTGGCTACGATCCTGGCGAGCCGTTCTTGGCGGGGCTGGCACGCCAAGAGTCCTTGCGGGACCAACTCGTCAGGTCGGTGCTGGTGGCGCTCTTGATCGTCAGGGAGTAGCCCTGGCCGTCCGTCGTCGGGTACCAGGTGTCGTTGTACTCGAATTCGAGGATCGTACTGTTGGTGCGGTCCTGGAGCTCGATCTCCTCGCCGGCATTGTCGAGGCTGCCGGTGAACGTGCCGGGGGCGAGACTCACGGCGCCACTGTAGCGGGAGGTGAATGCCGATTGGTTTCGGGCGATCACGATGCAGGCGCCGGCGGCGAGGGTGCGATTGCGGCCTACCTCGAACGTGTAAGAAATGCCGCGGGTGAACTTGACGCCGTCGAGCTTCACGGAGGCGGTCCCGATGTTTTTGATTTCGATGAACTCGTACTGCTCGTTGTCGTAGGAGCCGCCCTCGGACGGGTTGTACATGATCTCAGTGACCCGTAGGGACTTCTGCTGATCGCTGGGATTGCCGGTGTAGGCAAAGGTGTCCACGAGCCGGCCAAGACGATCCAGCAGGTTCACCGTCTCGCTCCAGCTCGACAGATGTCCCTTGTAGTTGCCCTGCACGAATCGGCCTTCTCCGCCCTTGGGACTGGCGGTGCGGCCGCGAAAGGCCCTGGAATTCGGCGAGACATAGAGGCTGCCGTTGGCGGCAATGACGGTGCCGGGCAGGAAGGTGTGCGTCGCTCCGCCGGTCAGCTCCCAGTCGGAAATGTCGACGGTATATGTATTAGGATTCTTCAGCTCGATGTACTCCTCATCTTGATTGCCCGATGCCGGGTTGTAGTCGCATGAGGCGACCTTGATCGACGGGTTTGCCGGCTGGGCGTTGGGAATCGCCGCCGAATAGGAACCGGCGATCTTGTAGCTGGCGACCTTGTCCGCGTTGTGCGTGACGAACAGGTGCGTTCGGCGCACGGCCAAGTAGTCGTTCTTGAGCACATCGATGGCGTAGCTGAAGGACTGGTCTCTCGGATAGCCTTCCTGTCCGCCCCACGTCCAGGGATTGGCCCATTTCCTGTAGTCCAGGGCGACATCCTGGGCCATCTGGCTCACCAACTGATCGATCCGCGTCTCAATGAACAGGCCCGAAGCCGGCGTGCCGGGCGGCTTGAGAAACTCGTCCATCACCGTCCGCAGCCGCCGCAGGTACATCTGGCGCACAGTCGTGTCGTTCAGCAGCGCATCAATCAGCAGATTCCAGTGGTTGTTCCACTCCTGGCAGTCCTGCTTGCCGACGAATGGATGCGACGGTTTGACGTTGGTGCTCCGTCCCGGCACCTGATCGTCATTGGCGTAGATGACATCGCCATACGAGCCGCCCTGGTCGCCGATCCAGTTGGAGCCCCACGTCAGATCGTGATCCCACGGCAGGAAGCACCATTCGCCCGAGCCGTCGGAATCCCGATACAGGTAGTGATTCTTGTGAGGGTGATCGTTCTGATGTTCGAGGATGGTCGCCACGAGGTAGTCGAGAGTCCGCGGCAGATCGACCCGGTCGAAGATATTGTTGTGCCGCGTCGTGCCGGAGGTGTTGTTGATGCTCCTGCAGAAATCGTCGAGGTCCTGCCGCCCCTCCCACCTGCGGGTCTTCTTCTCGGCTGAGCCGCCCACGTTGAACGTGTTGTACATCTTGTACAAAGCGCCGTGCGAGTCCATGCCTTCGCGCTCCAGGAGCTCTTCCTCAGGCTCTTCGATGAGGATCTGGACGCCGTAGAAGTCGCCGTTGCGCTCCGCGCGGACGGGGAAGGACTCGCTGCCCGGACAGCCGCACCAGTCGTAGGCCTCGAACGCCAGGTTCTGCCGCAGGTAGGCCTTGTCGCTGTAGGGGCTGTTGAGGTTGATCTCATTGACGCGGGGCGAGTCGTCGCTGTAGCGGAACTTGTACCCGTGGTTGAATCTCACCTTGAAATGCTTCTTCGGCGCGCCGGCAGTGCTGCCACCGCGGATGTGGATCACGACGTTGTCGTAGAACTCGCCATTGTAGTAGAGCGCTCCCCGCGTACCTGACCGCGATTCAGAGGCGCCGACGTTCTGCACGAACCAGTGGACGACCGGCAGCGAGCTGTGGATCGCGGAGTCCTGAACGACGGTGCCGTACCACTCCGGAGAGTCGTTGGGCAGCGCAAAGAGCGGATTGCGGGACACCTTGCCATTGACATCCTCGGCCTTGACATACCAGCGAACCATGTCGCCAGCGGCGTAGAC
The DNA here is from genome assembly GCA_016928975.1 of Sedimentisphaerales bacterium. The sequence continues at coordinate 2,977 of JAFGJR010000029.1, forward strand.
CTGGGCGGGGATCGCGGCCGTATAGATGCCGTCCCCGACCCTGGCGTCCGGCGCGACGCCGTTGTCCACCATGACGAAGCCCGTACTCGGGATGAACCGGCTCTCCGTCACGAAATTGACCCCGCACACCAGGTTAACGCTGCGGATCGCCGCCAGGGTCTTGCTGACTCGCGCCGTGATGACGAGATCCTGACCGGGCGCCGGAGGGAGAGGGTCCTCGGTGACATCGCGAATCACCGGGCCAACCTGCGCCAGGGCGGACTGATTGCCGCTGCCCGGGGTGGGCTGGAGCAGGTAGCCCTCCATCACCTGCGACAGGTCGATGCTCTCCACCTCCACGGCCACGAGCTGCGGCAGGATCAGCAGATCGGAGCTGGTCAGGCCATTGTTGAGGCCGTGGATCGCCAGCACGTTCTTGCCCTTGACGAGGGTGCCCTTACTGGCCGTGAGATCGAATTCCACCGCCTCGACCGCCAGGCTGTCGTCGCGGTTGGCCGGCGCTCCGGAATTCCACGTCAGCGATGCCCCCTCCGGCGCGTTGTTGCGAGCCACTTCCACTCCGTTGACGTAGGCCACGAACCCATCCTCGAACTTCAGCCTCAGCAGGAGCTTGTCGATCTTCGTCACGTCCGTCACGTCAAAAGGGATCCGGATATGTACAGTCTGGTTCACATTCCTCATCGCGGCAACGTCGAGCTGGATCAGGCCGGCGTAGTCGTATCCAACACCCGTCTTGCCCGCGAGCCAGCCGGCGTCGTTGAAGGACACTTGCGTCCAGCTCAATCCAAGCGAGCTATTGGTGGGGATCAGAGCCCTGGCGTCGGCGCCTTCAGGGACCAGCACCGTCTCCGTTTGCGAGACGGTGCCGTTACTACTGAGGCCATAGGAGATGTCCGCCAGTTGCGGCGGGTACTCGACGTAGGCGTCGGCGATGGTCTTGCCGTCCGGTTGCACCAGCGCCACGGACTCGCCCTCTGAGGCCAGGGAGAAACTCGTGTGCAACTCGCCGCCCGGCTCCCGCACGTCCTTCCCGGAGGCGAACACGACGAGATACGCCCCTGGAGCCATCGTCACCGGCGGAAACTCCCATTTCTCCAGCCTGCCGAGATCATCCGTGAGGTACCAGCCGTCCAGATCGATGGCATGGGCCGCCGCGTTGTAGATCTCGATCCAGTCGGAGCTGTCGTGATCTCCGTCGAGGGGCGCTCTGCTGTTGACCGCCATGAATTCACTGATGACGGGACCCTCCTGGGCCGCCTGCGAGGCACCGGCCGTGGACACGCCGGCACAACAGAACAGCCACGCGGCGACCAGTAGAGGCATTCTGGAAATGTGTTTCATCGCGTTGTCACCCTCAGATATCACCGCCGCCAGTTCTCAGGTCCCACTGCGATTCTATCGGGATCTCACCTTTGCATCCTCCTTGCATTTTAACAAACCACCCCGGCGGATGCAATGAACGACTGCAAGGACAGTCAACAGGGATACTTATCGGGCTGAACGGCAGGGTTGTGCAGTGCTGAGTCGACGCGGTTTCTTGAGGTGGGCCGGCGGCGACCGCCACGACGACGATGGTCTCTCGGGCTCCGTCTGGCGCCGCTGAGTCACCGAGCAAGCCCTACGTCGTGCTGGGGCGCAGAGATATGCGGGCCTTGTACCTGCCTTTCGAATCGCACGGCCAGATCGTCAAAGCCACCGCCGCCCACCGAGCGGCATCAGGCCGGCTCACGCTTTGAGAGCCCTGTTCATCCGCTCGATCGTGTCGTCCACCTCCTGCGGGCTCAGCATGCCGATGGTGACCGCATCCACCAAGCCGTTGCTCCAGACGAACTTGAGCGACGCGTCTTTCTGCTCCGCCTGGGTGAGCTTGCCGGCCCCGAAGATCTTCATGCCGAGGACGACTTTGCCGTCGGCCCGGGCTTGCTTGAGAATCGGCGCCACCTCCTCGGGCGAGGCGTCCATCGACGCATCCTTGCCCATGTTGTTGATACGGGCCAGCACAACGTCCGTCCACGAGTGCGTGCATGCGACCTTCAGAGCGCCCAGGTCATGACAGGAAACACCGACCGCGCGGACTGCCCCCTTGTCCTTCAGCTCAGACAGCTCGTCGCGGATTCGTTTGAACTCCTCGGGCCATTTGTCGTTGGCCATGCAGTGGATCAGGCAGATGTCGATGACCTCGGACCGCAGCTCCCTTCGGAAGCGATCGACCTCCGCCGTGGCGCCGCCGGAGGCGGAGTTCCAGTACTCGGTTCGCGGCCAGATCTTGCTCAGCAGGATGTACTTGTCGCGAGGGACGCGGGTCAGCGCCGTGCGAAGATAGGGATGCGATCCGTACAGGTCGGCACAATCGAAGAACGCGATGCCCCGCTCCACGCCGTGACGGATCAGCTCGTTGAAGGTCTTCTCGCCCAGTCGCGTATGAGCCGAGGAGCGTCCCGAGCCGTTCCACCCGGTGCCCTGCGCCAGCCGCGTGGCCTTGATCCCCGTCCGCCCCAGCGTCACGATCTCCGTAGCTTCGCTGAGTTTGACTTCCGTCCGCGCAATAGCCAAGGGGGCCGTTGTGCCCTCCGCCCCGGAGACCGCTCGTGCCCCAACCGCGAAAGCTCCTGCCCCAGCCAGTGCCGTAATGAATTGTCTACGGTTGACGCCCCACACGATGTCCCGCGAATCACCCGTCTGCTTCTGCATGAGAATATCCCCTTTGACAGTCTCTCTATCGGCATGCCCACATACCCAGCCTGCCGGGCTACAATTATACGCTCGCACGGGAGTCCGGTTCAACACGGAGTCACCGCTACCGGCGCCCATGCTCGTGGAATCATGCTACGGCGGCCTTCTGGGAGGACTTGTTGAAGAGTCTCTCGGCGGGGCAGCCGAGTTCACGCTGGCGGCAGTATCGGCAGGCGTACGAGCCGCGGATCACGGCGTTGCCCCAGAAGGTCAGAGCGATCAACGCTGCCAGCAAGATCAACGTGATCCAGCGGAAACCTGCGACCAGTTGGATGACGGCAGCGGCGGCGGGCACGAGAGACACCGCGAAGTCCGGAAGCAGGTCGGACCACGAGATTTGCTTGCGGGCGAACCGCTGAGGGTCACCCTGCCTGAACAGCAAGGCGCACAGCCGGCCCCGGCCGAAGGCGCACGTCTTGCCGTAATAGTAGCAGTCCATGCAGCCCTCCCGGAGCAGGCGGATCTCCATCCAGAGGCAGTACACGATGTACACGACCAGCGACCAGGGGCCAAGTCCGGCCATAAGGACCGCCCCGATCACGTAGATCGAGACAGAAAGCAGGCTGGACAACAGGACAATCCGCACCGGGTATTTCTCATAGACCGTCGGCTCTCCCATATTGACTCCTTCACTCAACAGTCTGGATGGCAGAGTTTCTCTGCTGTCGCTCCGCGTGTCCAACTCATTCAGCCGGCTTGAGGATCACGGAGCGGAGGTTGATCGCCTGCCATTCGTTTCGGACCGGTTTGACGCTCAGCTCACATGTGCCCGGCTGCTTCAGCTCGATCGTGCCGAGCTTGATCGTCTTGAAGTCCTGGTAGCTGCCGGTTCCGGAGACCTCGGCGGCGAGCTTCTGATCACCGACGGCAAGGTTGAATTTGCTGGCTTGGGCGGGTGTGGCAATCGACGCTGTGACATCGAAGCGGCCCACCTTCGTCACCTTGAACTGCCAGCTCAGCCAGTCTCGCGCGTTCGTCCAGAACCCGATGTTCGGCTGGCCGCCGATGTCCTCTACCCGGGCGCCGCCGCCGTGAATGTCCGCCAGGGGCGCCGACAGCGTGAGGCTCCCATCCGCCTCCTGGCCGGGCAGGGCCGTCTCCACGTTCAGCTCACCCTTGACTTCCATCGCAATGACCGTGTCAATGGGGTCGAGCGGCTCCGCCGGGACTTCGACAACCACGCCGTCGTCGCTGACGGTCGCGGTCAGCGTTTTGTCCGTCGCGAGCAGCCAGGCGCTGCGAACCTCGTTGCGCAGGCCGGGCACGAGCAGCTTGCCATCGCCGGGCCAGTTGAAGACGTGCAGGTAGAGCGTCGCCCCGCCATCGTGCACTTTCTTCGTGCAACGGCCCCAGGGCAGCCGGTAGAACGCGCTGGCCGTCGTGGCGTAGATGGATTCGCCGTTGACCTTCATCCACCTGCCGATCTCCTTGAGCCGCTGAACGCTCGGCTCAGGGATCTCGCCCAGGCAGGTCGGACCGACATTCAGGAGGTAGTTACCCCCTTTACTGGCGATATCGACGAGGTTGTGGATGAGGGTTTCCGTGGATTTCCAGTTGTGGTCGTAGCTTTTGAAGCCCCAGGTGTCGTTCATGGTCATGCACGTTTCCCAGTCGCGGCCGGGCGTGCCTCGCGACGGGATCTGCTGTTCCGGCGTGCCAAGGTCGCCGGCGTAACCGCCGCCGAGCCGGTTGTTCGTGATGATGTCCGGCTGCAACTGAAGCAACGGCAGGAGCATGTCGGCGCGCTCCCTGGTCATGTCGACAGGCGTGTCCCACCAGAGAACGCCGAGCCTGCCGTAATTGGAGAGAATCTCCTTCACCTGTGGGGCGGCGATGTTGCGGATGTACGCGTCCATATCGCCATCCTGCGCGGGGTCCCAGTGCCCGCCGGCGGCGGCGCCGCCCGGATGGTTCCAGTCCTGGGCCTGCGAGTAATAGAAGCCGAGCTTCAGGCCGTGCCTGGCGCACGCCTCCGCCAGCGGCTTGAGCAGATCCTTGCCATAGGGCGTGGCGTCCGCCACGTCCCAGTCGGTGACTTTCGAGTCGAACAATGCGAAACCGTCGTGGTGCTTGGATGTGATGACGATGTACTTCATGCCGGCTTCTTTCGCCAACCGGGCCCACCCGTCCGGGTCGTAGCGAACGGGGTTGAACAGCCTGGCGAACTGCTTGTACTCGGCGACGGGGATCTTGCCGCGATTCATAATCCATTCGCCGATGCCGGGAATCGGCTTGCCCTTGTACGTCCCGGCGGGCACGGAATACACGCCCCAATGGATGAACATCCCGAAACGGGCCTCGCGCCACCACTTCATACGGGCATCGCGCTGCTCGGGCGGCTCGCCCGGCTTGCCGATGATCTCCTGGGAAAGCGCAGTGACACAGAATGTCACGCTCAGTGCAGCCGCTACAAGCGCTCGCCGGACAATTCTCATGCCTTGCATCGTCATGAGCCTCCAAATCGTGAATTACAGATTGTAGATCGCAAATCAGTCGAGCCGGATGCCCTTCTGGTGCAACCACGTTTTGAGGTCGCCCATTTCGCTGAAGGTCTCGTTGTCGTAGTCCTGCTCGAGCTTGACGATGTTCTCCGCCAGTTCCGGCTGCTCCTGGACGACTTCGGTCAGGCGTCGTTCGAATTCGTCGGCGGTGGTGCGCAGGTCGTCGAGATCGACGTGCACGCCGAGAATGCCCGCGACGCGGCGGGTCACCGCCTCGATACACTTGGGATTGCTGCCCTGGACGTAGGCCGGCACGGTCGCCACGAGGCTGACCATTTCCGCCCCGTGCTCCTTCGCCGCCGTGGTCAGGTAGGTGACGATGCTGGCCGGGCCCTCGTAATCGCTGAACTTCATGCCGTAGCTCTCGAAGCGCGACTTCATCTCCACATGCGAGACCGAGCAGAACAGCCGCGGGTCGCGGGTGTGCGGCACGAGGCCCGCCACGCTGCCGATAAAGTAGATGAGCTTGACATCGAACTCCCGACACAGCGAGAAGACATACCGGCCATACTCCTCCCAGCGCAAGTTGGGCTCCTTGCCGGCGAACAGGATCAGGTCCTCGTTCTCGGCGGCGTAGAAGACGTTCTCCGGAAATTCAAACTCGCGAATGATGCCTTCTTTGATCCGGCAGTGGGGTCGGAACAGGGCCGTCACTTCCATCGCGCCGGGGAAGTTGTAGATGTAGAATCCTTCCGGCTCGATTTCCGCAAACCGCTTGGCGTACAGCCGCTCTGCGAGGACCTTGATGGTCCCCGTGGAGACATCACCGCCGTCCATCCAGCCGGAGAAACCGATCAGCAGCCGGGGATTGCGAAAACTCGCATCGTCAAAGATTCGAAGCTTGTCCGACATCATGCCATCCTTATTCTTACTACCACCTGCCTTCGATTCGGCTTCCCCATCGTACGCAAGTCTCCCAGACCCTGCAAGGCCAAAAACCAGCCGCAATGTAAGCGAATGTCGCACTTGCCGTGCCGTGCGTCGCTGAACACGGTATGAGTTGATGGCGGCAGACTGATTCTGCATCTTGCGGCCCAGCCTGCCTGCGAAATTCCATTGACACCGGCACGGCGGGCGGCCATCGTGTAGCACTGTTGCTGATGAACCGTTGAACGACGTGACGGATGGACCAGACAAACGACACTCAGAACAACGCGGCCAGGAAGCCTTCCGCAAAGGCTCTGGTGGCCTTCATCGTCATCGCCCTTCTCCTGGCCGTCGCGTGCTTCACTGTGGTGATGCTGCTGCCCGAATCCGACAGGCCGTTGTTCGACAGTCCGCTGCGGAGCGCCCTGTCCGGGGCCGGCCTGCTCGGCGTCGCCTGTCCCCTGCTGATCGCCGGCTCCCGTCTTCGCCGACACGCCGCAGGCTCGCCCTACTTCGAGGAAGGTTTCATCGCCGCGGTCCTGAGCCTTTTCGGCTTCATCGTCCTGATCGTCGGCCTGCTCTGCCTGGGTCTGGCCGGTTACGCGCTGATCGAACGCTTCCTCATCGCCCGATCGCCGATGCGCCGCGGGCGGTAGCCAATTGGCGGTCGAGAGTCCCCTGTTTCCGTCGGCAATCAGGCGGCTTCCTCAATGGCAGGTAGCGCCGGGTCGCGACGATGGCAGACTTGACGGCTCCAGCCCGCCGGCATAGACTCGTGCTGATGATTGCCGGCCGCCTTCCGTATATGGCGTCGCTGGCCGTGCGATCTGCCTCTGTGCAACTTTCACACGGTGTTGAGGTCTGGGAAAGGATGGCATCAAGATGAGAAGAAGCATGATCGGCGTGAGTGTGTATCTTGCCCTGGTTGTTGCGGTCCTGTGTGTTTGGAGCGCAGCGCCGCCGGTGAGAGCGGGCGATAGCTCGGCGCAACCGTTGAACCGGCCGCCGGCCGGGTTCGTGGCTCTCTTCAACGGGAAAGACCTGACAGGCTGGAAAGGCCTGCTCAAGGGGCCGTACGATAATCCGGCCAAGCGAGCGACCTTGTCACCCGAAAAGGCAGCCGAGCTGCAGCAGGAGGCCGATGAGAACATGCGGGCCCACTGGAAAGCGGTCGATGGCGTGCTCGTCTTCGATGGCAAAGGACGCAGCCTGTGCACCGCCAGAGACTACGGCGACTTCGAGATGCTCGTCGACTGGAAGATTCTGAAAGGCGGCGACAGCGGCATCTATCTGCGCGGCTCGCCCCAGGTGCAGATCTGGGATACCGCCAATCGTCTCGTCGGCGCCCAGGTCGGTTCCGGCGGACTCTACAACAATCAGAAGAACCCCAGCAAGCCGACGAAAGTCGCCGACAAGCCCATCGGCGAGTGGAACAGCTTCCGCATCATCATGATCGGCGACAAGGTCACCGTCATGCTCAACGACGAGCTCGTCGTCGATAACGTCGTCATGGAGAACTACTGGGAACGCGACAAGCCCATCTATCCGACCGGGCAGATCGAGCTCCAGAATCACGGCAACTTCCTTTACTTCCGGAATATCTACATCCGCGAGATCCCTCGCGAGAAGGCGGTCAACGCGCTGACCGACGAGGAGAAATCGCAGGGCTTCGTCCAGCTCTTCAACGGCGCCGACCTGACCGGCTGGACCGGCAACACGGAAGGCTACCCCGTCAGGGACGGCGTCATCGTCGTGGACCCGACCAAAGGCGGCGGCGGGAACCTGTACACCGAGAAGGACTACGGCGACTTCGTGTTCCGCTTTGAGTTCCGCCTGACCCCCGGCGCCAATAACGGTATCGGAATTCGTGCCCCTGTGACCGGCGACTCGGCGTACAAAGGGATGGAGATTCAGATTCTGGACGAGGATTCGCCCCGCTATCGCGGCTGGCTCAAGGACTATCAGCATCACGGCTCGATCTACGGCGTGGTCCCGGCCAAGCCCGGCCACCTCCAACCCGTCGGCGAGTGGAACAGCGAGGAGATCACCGCCAACGGCAACCAGATCACCGTGAAGCTCAACGGCGTGACGATCGTCGATGCGGATATCGAGAAGGCCAGCACGCCGGAGACGATCGATCACAACCAGCACCCGGGCCTCAAGAACAAGACCGGTCGAATCGCATTTCTCGGCCACGGCGACCCGGTCGAATTCCGCAATCTCCGAATCAAGACGCTGTAACAATCAAGGTTCGCCGGCTACGGACGAGGGGCTTGCGGCTGCCGGGCACACACGGCGGGATCGTCGAAACAGAACGTCAGCGCGCGCAGGACCGGGGTTTCCGTGGCGCTGCCCTTGAACACGGCCTTCACTTCGAAATACCGGCCGGGCGGGGCGTCGCATGGGACACACGGCTCCACCAGCTCCTGCCACGGCGACCACTGCTCTTGATCGTTGGAGCTGCGGATCAGGAATTGCAGGAACGTTCCTGGAGGCACATCGGCATCCCACCACAACCCGCCAAGAGGCGAGTCGAAGGCCATCGTATTGTGGCGAATGGTCCAGGAGCCCGTTCGCGTGGCGTAGTTCTGAGTGACGTACCCCGTCATGTCGCTGTAGCCGTAGTGGCCGGATGTACCGGGCAGCCGGACGCGCGGCAGCTCGACTTCATTCGTCTCCGGGTCAATTCGGTAGATGTACTCGTCCCCGTTGTCCACGACCCAGACCTTCCCCTTGTTGTCTACGGCCAGACCCGTGGGCGATTCGCCCACGTTGGCGCGGATCTTCCTGACGATCCGACCATCCGAGGTGCAGCGGATCACCATCGCATCCGATCCGGAGGTGGCGTTGGCAATCCATACGTCTCCGTCGTGCGTGCAGACCAGCCCTTTCATACTGCCGGGCAGCCCGTCCCTGACACAGGTAACCTCGTTGGGGTCGCCCAGGCGAATGCGAGAGAGTTTCCCGGACGAGTATCCGGAGACATACAGATAGCCATCCTTGTGCAAACCCAGGCCATAGGAGAAATGATGAAGGGGAATGATCGAGCAGTGGTAGTTGTCGGCCGGATCGAGGCGCAGGACACATCCTTCGTCGTGCCCGGATGACCACAGAATCCCATTGGCGTCCATCACGGCGCCATAGGGCGTGTGCTTTGGTGCGCTGACGTCCACCGATTTCAGGATTTCGCCGGTGTCGCCCTTGATGTGATAGTACATCTGGGCGCCAAAGCAACCCGCCCAGATGTTGTTGTCGGGATCGACAGTCATGGCTCGGGGAATGGGAACGGATGAATACGGGCCCCGGTACCGGCCTGGAGCACATGCCTGTGGCTTGCCGATCAAGACGACCTCCAGCAGTACACATTCGTCCTGGCCCCAGGGGAGCATCTCATCGCCGGCGATCACGCCGTCGTTGTTCAAGTCCTGCGAGGTCTCAATGGTGCCACTGCCGTTGCGGTCTTCCCACTGTCCATTCTCGAACAGACCGATCTTGACGACGGTGCCGCAGCCGCGGTTGCCCACCCAGCAGTTCCCTTCCCGGTCAACCGTGGTGCGCGAGGGATTGCCGAACTCGTTCGGCGGACAGATGCGATATCGACCCAATTCCCTCCCGGTCTCGGTATCCACTTTGGACACGCTCCCGACCGGCGAGTTCGGCACCCAGATGTAGGGCAACATATCCATGTGACTGCCGAAGGCCGGGAGCTGCAACTGGTCCGCCTGGGGCTCATGACGAACGTTCGCCAGCACCCCTTCGTCAAAATCGCTGTCCCGCGTGTAGGTGCGGCTCCACGGCGGCGCGGGCGCCGCCCTGTCAATCTGTGTGACCACCCTGATCATGTCCACTCGGGTGCGGTCGCGCGAGGACATGGCACGCACGAAAAGCTCACATTGGTCTCCGTCGGCGCCGGCCAGGGGCGTCACCATCAAACGCAATTCGAGCCACGCGCCACGCGCCACCAGCGTCGTGGTCCATCCGACCGCCGATCCCACCTGGCCGGTAACGTCGGTCCTGGCAAGCAGATCCTCATAGCGCACATCCCAGTCACCACCGCAGCGGAAGCTGTAGACGGTGAACTTGTCGGCAACGAGTCCGTCATTGAACAGTCGCACGTGGTAGATCGCGGTCACGCCCTCGCCGACGGCCTGGCTTTTGGTTTGCTCCGCGGACATGGTTGCTGAATTGTTGTCGAGGAGCTTGCGTCCGGCCGGCTCGTGCTCACTGTCGGTGCGAACCGTGAGGTCAGGCTGCGAGGCGGCGGTCAGATAGTCCGCATTCGCCTCGCACGGAACGCCAGGGCTGCCCGACGTAACGGCCAGCCCCGCGTGAACGCTTGCCCGCATCGGCACCGTCACCGTTTCCAGAGCGGTCCAGGACCCTCCATCAGCGGAGCTGTAAGCCGTGAATGCGTTCTCTTCCCGCGCGAGCTTCAGCCACACCGGGAACGGGTAATCGGCCCTGCTGTTGGAGACCGGGGGCTCACGTCCCTTGTACTCGCGGCGCTGCACGCCGACCCGCCCGTACGGCGTCACGCTGATGAAGACGTATTCGGAGTCCGCATCCAGAGTCTGGCGGATCATGAGTCCCGCCCGGGTCAGGTTGTGCGTCGTGGTCAGGCTCGTGACGCGCACGAGGATCTGGCCGTCCCCGGTCAAGGATTGGTAGAGATAGTGGAATGAGTCGGCGATGCCCCCAATGCCGGCGCCGTCCGCCTGCACGGTCCAGACACTCGCGTCCGGGTCAAACGAGGCGCTCCCAGCTCGCTTTGGATTCCCGATATCTTTGCCGGTCCATCCCGGCGCGCGATCCGCGACCGCCAGAATCAGGAGCAGCACGCCAACAACATGTCCTTCCCTTCGCCACGAGGATTGTCTACGAGGCTTCTCCATCTTCGCACCTCCAACGCAAGACCCTGCCGTGTGAATCCAGTGGCCATTGTAGTCAATATCGGACTCACGAGCAAGGCGAAAAAGACGGAGCATACACGGCGAATTGCACGGGTCTTGGACGCTATGAACGCCGCATGACTATGGCGTATGTCCGTCCGGGGCGACATCAATGACCTCAGGCCCTCGGAGCCGGGTCATGACCTCCCTGGCCAGCGCCCGGTATTCCTCCGCTCCTCTGCTGTCAGGGGCGAAATCAAGTACGGACTGGCCGGCACTCGGGGCTTCGGCCAGAGCGATGTTCTTGTGGATCACCGTGTCGAAGACCAACGGCCCGAACAGCGTCCGCATGCCGCTCTCGATCCGCTTGCACAGAAGTGGGCGGCTCTCCACGAAGGTCATCAACAGGCCCAGCGGATGGACCACGCAAGGGTAGAACCGTGCCCGGACGACCCGGATCGTCTCCAGCAAGCGCTTGAGGCCGTCCAACGAGAAGAAATGGGCCTGGACCGGAACCACGACGTGTGTGCTGGCGACGAGCGCCTCGAGCATCAGCAGGCCCAGCGATGGGGCGCAGTCGATGAGACACAGGTCGTACTGGCCTGAAACCACCCGCAACTGCTCGCTCAGAACGAACTCCTTGCCCGGTGCGCCTCGCAGCTCCAGCTCGGCCCCGCCCAGGAGCACGTTGCTGGGCAAAAGGTGAAGCCGGCTTGTGCGCGTGACCACGGCGACCTCGGAGATGGGCAGGACATCTTTGACCAGGATGTGATAGACCGTCTTCTCGAAATCGTTGGGATCGTAGCCGAGTCCGAGGGTGGCGTGCCCCTGCGGGTCGAAGTCCACGAGCAAGACCTTGTGACCCATGGCGGCCACTGCGGCTGCCAGGTTGATAGCAGTCGTCGTCTTGCCACAACCGCCCTTCTGATTCGCCACGGCTATGATTTGCATTTCGCCAACACGAGTCATCAATGGTGCAGATCGTCCTGGCGTCCCTGCACTCACCACCCGGACTCCATGTTGTGATTATATGCCGATCCGGCCCCAATCACAAGGAGAAACCGCAAAACCGCCGCATAGACGTACCACGCCACGCCTTCATGGGCCTATAAAAACGAGCATTTCTCGATCAGGGCGTCCCGCTCGGCCCTGGAGATCGCACTGAAGTGATATCCAAGATCGTCCAGCCAGGCATCTGTGGGTTCGGTCCGGAGGCGGTCCCTCTCACCGACATCGGGCGGGTGTGGGTCGTCAGGAAGTCCGTGCGGGAACGTCCTGTTCTGCACGTCGTGGGGACACCCTCATCCGTATGCCTTCACCCGTGCGCCCCGGTCAGCCGTCCATTGTGCAGGAGCGTAGCAGGTGGGTGAAGAGACGACAAGATCGAAAAAACGGTCACTTGCGAGTGCCGAGCGGGTAGGGTCCAAGGACCATGTGGCTGGGCCGGCTGCGAACGGGTTTGCGCGGCGTCTTGGGTCTTGCCCACAGTCTGTAGCAGCCCAACTTATCCTCCATTATCGTTGTGCTCGGCCGTTCACTGGTCGAGCCGGCGAGATTCACTTTCGCGAGCATAGTCCGGTTCTCCTCCGATCTTCAGAGCTCTTGGGAATGATACCTCAGGCCGCTGGTTCGTTAGCAGCGTGCCAGCACTTGCGGCTGACGGAACGAAACAGGCTCGGAATACACGGGCGCTCCTTCCGCCTCGAGGTAGCGATCCCAGATATGGTCCGCATCCGCATGGATATCGAAATACGGACAAGCTGTATTCACGATGGGCGACTGCACCATCTCGTGGATCTGATCGACACGCTCCCGCATGTTTCTCAGCATGCAGGTCAGCTCCTTGTCGCTCTCGATGCCCAGTTCGGCCTGCGCCTTCTCGTAGTAGACCCGGCGTATCCCGGCTTGGGCCTGCTCCGCGATCCATTCACACAGTCGCTTCTGCTCGTCCGTGAGATCACATTCAAACGGCTGAATCCATCCGGTTCTCATATCCTGTTTCTCCACATTTCAAGGGGGCTACTGCTTCACGCCTACACCCATCGGCTGAATTCACGCGAGGCTTGACCACGAATCGTGCGAAGAAACGTGCACACGACACGAAGCCGGCGCCGCCGCGATTTCCGTTGGTGCTATGGCTCCGTGCAGCCGCGACCTGGCGGGCTGCCGGCTGCGTTATCGGATGTACGTGAGCGATTGCCGGTGGAATCCAGGGACCGACTCCCCTATACTCACCGGATCGAGCGTGAGATGAGACAACGACAAGTGCAAAGGAGTGTATCTCATGAAAGCTATGGTCGTCACGCGAGTCGGTCCGATCGAGAGCCGACCGTTGGAGAGGAGAGAGGTCGCCACGCCCGAGCCACAGGCGGGCGAAATCCGGATCAAGATCGCCGTCTGCGGCGCCTGCCATACCGACCTGGACGAAGCCGAGGGACGGCTCGAAGCGAGGCGGCCGGTCATCCCCGGCCACCAGATCGTCGGGCACGTCGATGCCCTGGGACCAGGCGCATCGTCATTCAAGCCTGGCGACCGCGTCGGCGTCGCCTGGATCTACTCTGCCGACGGCACGTGCGAATTCTGCCAGGCCGGCCTGGAGAACCTGTGTCCGAGCTTTCGCGGGACCGGCAGCGACGCCAACGGCGGTTATGCCGAGTACATCGTCATAGGAGAGGGCTTCGCATATCCGATCCCCGCGGCATTCACGGACGTGCAGGCGGCGCCGTTGCTGTGCGCCGGCGTGATCGGCTACCGCGCGTTTCGCCTGACCCACGTGAAAGACGGCCAGGTGCTGGGGCTCTTCGGCTTCGGCGCCTCCGCCCACATCCTGATCCAGCTCGCCAGGCACAAGTACCCGAATCTGAGAGTATTCGTCTTCACGCGGGCGGGCCAGACAGGCCATCAGGACATGGCGAAGCGACTCGGAGCCGACTGGGTCGGCGCCACAGGCGCCAATCCCCCCGTCGAGCTGCACGCCGCGATTGACTTCACGCCTGCGTGGGCGCCGATCCCGGAGGCGATGCGCGTCCTGCGGCCCGGAGGCCGATTGGTGATCAACGCCATTCGCAAGGAAGACAGGGATAAGAACGCCCTGCTGCAACTGGACTACGCCAGGCACCTGTGGCGGGAAAAGGAGATCAAGTCCACTGCCAACGTCACACGCCAGGACGCCCGCGAGTTCCTGCCCTTGGCTGCCGAAATCCCAATCCGGCCGCACGTGGAGGAATTCCCGCTGGCGCAGGCCAACGAGGCCCTGCTGCTGATCAAGCAAGGCAAGACCCAGGGCGCCGCCGTGCTGAGGATCTCGTAAGAGGCATCACGAGTTCTTGAGAATCCAATCGGCGGCTTCGGCAATGCCCGAAGTGACGATCTCGCCCGCAGACAGGTCCGCGAGGTGCTTCTGGCCGTGGCCGGTCCGGACGTATACGCCGCGTGCACCGACCGATCGCGCAAATTCCACATCGTGTGGATGGTCCCCCACAGTGAAGGATCGCTGCAAATCCACGGCGTGTTCTTTGGCCGCCTTCCGGAGGAAGTGCGGGTTGGGCTTGATGCACAAACAACCATCCACACGCTCGTGGGGACACACATACACGGCAGTGAGGGTCACGTCATGTTCCGCAAGGTACGAGACGACCTGTGCATTGACCCGATTCACATCATCCAGTGTGATTGCCCCCCGCGCGACGCCCGGCTGGTTCGTGACGAGGAACAGCAGGAAACGCTGCTGAAGACGTCTCAACGCGCCGACGATGTCCGGATAGAACACGATCTCGGAGGGCTCGGCCAGGACCCCGCGATCCTCGATGATGGTTCCATCGCGGTCGAGAAATACGGCGGGATGGAGCTGAGGGCGACAAGGCGATTTCACGGCCGCTCCTGGCTCGAAGCCCCGGACGCCACCTGCGCATACCGATTGCCCCAGCCAAAGAGCAATGCAGTCACCATGAGAACCGCCGTCCCCACGGCGCCGACGATGATGGGCTCGAAGGACGCCTGGGCCCACTGCCAGCCGGGGGGCAGATTCCGTGCGAACGTGCCCCAACTGATGACCGCGATGCTCACGCCGATGCAGACGAGACCCTGCCACAGCGTGAGCCGGACACGAAGCAGGCTCAGCAGGAACAGTCCCAGGATGCCTCCACCGAAGATCCCGGAGATTTGCCACCAGACATCAAGGGCGCTTCTGGCCCGGATCATCAAAATGGCAAAGCCTGTGCCCAGCACTCCCCAGACGATCGTGGTGGCTCGCAGACACACGAGACTGGCCCGGTCCGTCACCTGCGGATTGACGTATCGCTTGTAGAAGTCTATCAAGAGGACGGTCGCGGAGCAATTCAGGGCCGAATCGATCGTGCTCATCGCCGCCGCCGCCACCGCCGCCAGGACCAGCCCCTTGAGGCCAGGCGGAAGCTGCGTGGCGATGAAATACGGAAAGGCCTCGTCGCCCTTGGTGACTCCTGCGCCGGCGTGGCCGGCCGAGCAGAACGCAAACAACGCCGTCCCGATGTAGAGGAAGACCATCGTCATGGGGATATAGATCAGCATGCCGATCCAGATGGACCGCCGCGCCTCCCGCTCGGTGGGTACGGAGGAGTATTTCTGCACGAAATTCTGGTCGGCCAGCAGGTTGCGGAGGTTCTCCGTCACACCATAGATGATCATCACCCAGATCGTCCTTGAGGAAAGCGACAGGTCCCAACTGCCGAGACTGAACTTGTGCGCGTCAATGGCGGCCTGGACCAGGGGTTCGGGCCCCGAGAAGATCCGCCACGAAAGACTCACGACGCAAAAGAGCAGGCCGCCGATCATGATGACGGATTGCATGACATCCGTCCAGATCACGGCCTCCATGCCGCCTAACAACGTGTAGACGATCGTGACGACCCCAATGGTGATGATGATCACCGTGATCGGCCAGGCCAGAAACTGGCTCAGCAGCAGACTGATGAGGTAGAGAATGACCGCCGTTCGGCCCACGATGTAGAGCAGGAATGACAAGGCGGCGTAGACGCGCCCCCACGGCCCGATCCGATCCTCCAGGAATTCATAGACGGAGACCAAACGCATCTTTCGATAGTACGGCACCGCGTATCGACACGCCAGCCAGGCCACCGGAAAGATCGCCAACGAGAAGATGAGCGGGTGCCAGTTCGTGTCGTACGCCTTGCCGGGCGTGGCGATGTACGAGATGCTGCTGGTGTATGTGCTCATGATGGCCAGTCCCGCCGCCCAGGCGGGAATCGACCGGCCGGCCACCATGAACTCCTCCGCAGTCCGGCACTTTCGGGTGTAGTACACGCCCATCCCGATGACCACGAGACAGTAGGCGGCGAGGATTGCGATATCGATTGCTGCGAGTCGGCCTGCCACGGTTCACCACCTTACTTCGAAATCGGCCTCGCGCCGAGAATCCCCAATTCTTCGAGGTACCTGCGAACCACCTCCCGCTCCGGCTCGCGGAAGCGGTGGAACGGCTCCGCCAGGAAGTCGCTGCAAATGCCCAGGCACGACAAGGCGCACTTGAGACCTTTGAGGAAGCTCGATCCGTAGCGGCCGACACCGTAGATCGTCGCGTCGATCCGCATGACGGTCCCGTGAAGCGACTCGACTCGCACGAGGTCCTTTGCACGAGCCGCCTCGTACAGGTCCACGTACAGTCGCGGCAGGAGATTGGCTCCGCCGCAGACGCCGCCGTGCGCGCCGAGCAAAACGGATTCGGCCAGAAGCTGCTCCGGCCCCATCAGCAGCGTGAACTCAGGACGGTCTTCCAGGAGGTGCTGAACCTGGCGGAAGTAGATCATGCTGGCGGAGCTGTCCTTGAGGCCGACAATGCCCGGCATATCGGCGGCGGCTCTCACCGTCCTGGGCTCGAACGCCGGTTGCGGCCGGCCCGGATTGTTATAGAGGAATAGCGGCAGCGGCAATTCGGGGACCAGGTGCTTGAGATATTCGAGCAGCTCCGGCTGACCGGTCGGGAAATAGTACGGCGGAGCCAAGACCAGCGCCTGCGCGCCAGCCTGCTGCGCCTTGCGGGCGATCTCGACCGACTCCACGAACGAGGTATCCGTGATGCCCACGAGGACCGGCGCCCGGCCACGGACCTGCGAGCAGACGCGCTCGATCAGCTCGTGCCGGAGGCGGTGGCTGAGGCTGGGGGTTTCGCCCGTGGTGCCGAGAATGAAGAGCCCGTGGACACCGCCGGCCAGGATGTGCTCGATCAGCCGTTCCAGACCCGGCACATCGAGCGTGTCACGATCCAGTAACGGCGTCACCATCGGCGGGATGATCCCGCACAACGGCCTGGCGAGTGCCCCTGTGCCCTGGTTCACCTGCATGCCTCCCAGAAACGAGTTCGAGGTTGCTCCTTCAATCGGTGTTGACATGATAGCAGAATCTGCCCGAAAATACAGGTGGCATGGGAAAAAAGGACTGTCGCCCAAATGGAGACGGCCAATTGGGAAGGGAGCAACGCCATGAAGCCAACGATCGGACGGATTGACGCCGGATGCCTGGGAGGACGCGGCAGGACTGCTCGATTGGCACTCGGACTCCTCCTGCTCACCAGCCTCAGCGTCACTCCAGTGCTCTCCGGGCAGGCGACACCCGCTTCCACCGCACCCACGGCTTCGGCGGCCCGGTTGACCATTCTCGGTGACAACACCGCGGCCCGAAGTGACGTCAAAGCTGTCTGGGGGTTCGCCTGCCTTGTCGAGGCACGCGGGCACACGGTTCTGTTCGACACGGGCGCCGACCCCGGCGTGCTCAAGGACAACCTCACGGCGATGAAGGTCGATCCGGCCGGGATCGAGGCCGTGGTCATCTCGCACTGGCACTCCGACCACGTCCACGGTGCGCCCGGACTCGGCAAGCTGGCGGGCGTGCAGGCCCTCACTCCACGGCGCATTGACGATTTCGCGAAGCTGAAATCGGTCGGTTTCGCGGAAGACACGGCGCGCAAGATCGCCGACTGGCTGGCGGAGGAGACCGCCAAGCTCACGTCGGCCGGTCTCGATGTGGTGGCGGTCTCGCAGGCCACGCCGCTATTCGACGGAATCACGGTCAGTCAGCCGTTGCCCTTCGGTGAGATGCCGACGGACAAACCGGGCGCCGAGTCCGCCGTATTCTGGGAGCAATGCCTGACCGTAGACACACCGGCCGGTCTGGTCGTGGTCGTAGGTTGCTCGCACCCGGGTATCCTTTCCATGCTTGAAGAGGTCAGGCGGCGAACCAGCCGCCCGTTCCATCTCGTGATCGGCGGGTTCCACCTGCTCAACCAGCCTGAAGCCGAGGTGCACAAGATCGCCACGGCCATGCAGGCGATGGGTGTGGCGTACGTGAGCCCGACACATTGCACCGGCAAGAACGCCATTCGCGTCTTCCACGACGTCTTTGGGGATCGCTACGTGAAGGCCGGCGTCGGCACCGTGATCGACCTGCCTTTCGTCACGACGGCAACGGGCTCCTCTCAGCAGCCGAACGACCCGCCTGAACCAGGCCCGTAACGTCAGAAACCGGCGGGCCGGCGAAGTCACAGGTCGTGCAGCATGCGGATGGACTCACGGGTGACGATGTCGGCGGCTTTGGGGGCGAAGTGGCTGCTTTTGACCTCGTAGCCGCCCTGTACGTGCAATTCCTTGGGAGCGAGATAGCCGGCGGCGCCGTTGCAGTGGGTGATGACGAACGTGTGCTCGCAGGGCGAGCCCGCCTTGATCGCCAGGCCGATCTCCGTCAGCACCTCGCCACCGAGCCCGACGAACGCCACGTCACCCACGCGGGCGACGGTAATCACGAACGGAAACGTCGGGGAGTTCGGGCTCCTATCGGCCGGCACGTCATCGCCCGGCTTGGCCGGCAGTTGAAGCGTCACCAGATTCGTCGCTACCCTGTCCGCTGGGCGGGTCTGCTTGATGTCGCGATATACGTGCACCACCTCCTCGCCGAGGAACGTCCCGAGCAGAACCGGCTCCGGGACCCAACCAGGCTCCGTGTTGAAACCCGGAAGAACCCGATACCAGGGATCGATGTTCCCGGAGGCGCCGATGAACGCCGGCGCAACGACATCCGAGCCCAGGATCTTCTCCACGAACTGCTCCGCCAGTCCGGGCACGTCGCCGCTGATGGTGTAGTTGTCGTACCCAAGGGACGTCCCGTGCGTGGCATAATCGAACGCGACCGCCACCGGTGTACCGTCCGGCCTGGCCACCTTCATCACGAGGACCTCCTTATCCGTCGGTCCATAAGGATTGCGTCCCAGGACAATCGAGCTCTCGCCCCTGTCGCTGACGCGCAGCTCCCGCCGGTTCGATCCGACGGGGCAATAGCCGACGCCCAGGCCGATGCCGGCGGGCTGCATGGCGTCGAGGGCCCGTCGAACCACGTCGAGCAGTCTGCCCCGCAGCGATTCCATGTACTCCACGTTGCTCGCGTTGCCGTGCTCGCGATCGATCGTCGGGCTCGGTGCGGCGTGCGTGTGGATGGCACAGAGGAACAGCTCGGAAGGCTGTAGGCAGAACTCCTTCAGAAGGGCGCTGCGCAGGTATTCATCCGTGCCGCCATAGAAGCCAATGATGTCGATCGAGACCAGGACAAGCCGCTTGCCGGCCGCTTCGAAGGCCAGGGCGCGTGCCGACAGCGGATCGTGAACACCCGTAGACAACCCCTTGCGGCTGCCATAGCCCGACAGCGTCACCGGCTTGTCCGGCGTGACGTCGATCCTCGCGGCGCCGGCCCGGAGACCTGCCGACTCCCCCGCGCACGCAGGACCAACAGCCAACGACGTAGTCACAAGCGAAAGGCAGACAAACGAAGTGAGCATTCTCATTGCGCATTCTCCTATCCTATTTGTATGACTCGGATTCTACCCGACGTGCGTACCCCTTTCAACCACCCTGGTCACATAGGGGTGTGAGTTGCATTTGTGCAGCGATTCGATAAGATGCCTCGCAAATGATCGGAGACTGCTTACTCGATAAGGAGCTGCCATGAATCTCAACTTCACGTTCTACATGCCTGCACGGATTCTGTTTGGATGTGGGAAGCTGAAGGAGTTGGCCACGACGCCGTTCCTGCCGGGCAAGAAGGCCCTGACTGTGATCGGCGCTTCCGGCGCGATGAGAAAGCAAGGATATCTTGACGCGGTGACAAGATATCTCAAGGCCAATGGGGCGGACTCGGTCGTGTACGACAGGATTCAGCCGAACCCGGTCAGCGAGAACGTCGAGGAAGGGGCTCGGGTCGCAAAGCAGAACCAGTGTGATTTCGTCGTCGGTCTGGGCGGTGGAAGCACCATCGACTCCGCCAAAAGCATCGCGGTCATGGCGGTCAATCCCGGCCGGTACTGGGACTACCTCGCCGGCGGCAGCGGCGGAGGCAAGACGCCGGCCAGGGGCGCACTGCCCATCGTCGCCATTCCTACGACCGCCGGCACCGGCACGGAGGCCGACCCCTGGACCGTCATCACCAAGACCGACACCAACGAGAAGATCGGTTGGGGCAACCGCTGGACGTTCCCGACGCTGTCCATCGTCGATCCGGAGCTGATGGTCACTGTGCCGCCCGAGCAGACCGCCTACACCGGCATGGACGCGTTCTTTCATTCCGTCGAATCGTACCTCGCCACGGTGAATCAGCCGACGAGCGATCACCTGGCCCTCGAAGCGATCCGATTGATTACCAAGAACCTGCCTATCGCCGTCAAGGACGGCGGCAACATCGAGGCCAGGACCAGACTGGCCTGGGCCAGCACCGAGGCGGGCATCTGTGAGTCGCTTTCGTGCTGCATCTCACATCACTCGATGGAGCACGCGGTCAGTGCCTATTTCCCCAATGTCCCACACGGGGCAGGGTTGACCATGCTCTCGATTGCCTATTTCAGCTATCTGGCCGAGCGAAATCCAGGCCGCTTCCCCGACCTCGCACGAGCGATGGGCGAGAAGATCGATGGGCTACCCAAGAAGGAGCAGGCGATGGCGTTCATCAAGGGTCTGAAGAAGCTCATCAAGAAGGTCGGCCTGCACCAACAGAAGCTCAGTGACTTTGGCGTCAAACGCGAGGACCTGCGAAAACTCGCCGAGAACTCGTTCTACGCGATGGGCAAGCTCTTCGCCCTGACCCCGGTCAAGCTGACAATCGACGACGCCACCGCCATCTACGAGCGCGCCTACGCGTGAGGCAGATTGTCTGATACAGCCAGATCTTGGTCCGCCGGCAAAGACCGCCGATGGGTCGCCAGGTCACTATCGCGGATGTCCAGGGTGGTCCGATCAAGTCACCGGGGGGCAGATATGTGAGGAGCGAGCAGAGTCGCCCATAGTCCGAGAAAGACGGCCAAACGGCTGCCGCAGCAGGTCGGCATTGCACGTATGGTTGACAGTCACACCCGGAATCTGTTAGAATAGGTAGATGATAAGGTCCGGCCGGGGTGGCCGGGCCTGCCGACGAGGGCTTACGATTCAGCTACCTGCATTCACAACAAGGCGGAAAGGCGGATCCTCGATGATCGTCCGAGTCTCATTTCTCATTACAGTTGCGGCCCTGGCCTGGCTCATCGCCGCCGGCAGTCCCCCGTGTGCGGCGGCGGAGACCTCCGTCGTGATCAACGAACTTATGGCCTCCAACAGCAAGACCGCCCGGGATCCCCAGGGCCAGTACGACGACTGGATCGAACTGTACAATCCGGGCAGCCAGGCGGTCAACATGGCCGGCATGTACCTGACCGACGACCCGGATGTCCCCACCAAGTGGCGGTTCCCTGCGAACGACGCGTCCATGACGACGATCCCGGCCGATGGCTACCTGCTGATCTGGGCCGACGGCGACATCGGCGACACCGGTCTGCATGCGAGCTTCCGGCTGAACTCGGGCGGGGACACCCTTGTCCTCGTCGCCGCGGACGGCCGGACCGTGGTCGATAGCGTGCGGTTCGACGAGCAAAGGTCCGACATCTCTTGCGGCCGGAACCCCGACGCGGGGGATGAATGGCAATTGCTCGGCCTGCCAACGCCGGGCGCAAGGAACGTGGCCATGTATCAGGGCTTCGTCGCCGACACCAGGTTCAGTCACGATCGTGGATTCTACGACCAGCCGTTCTCCGTGACGATCACCACCGCCACGGAAGGCGCGGTCGTCTACTATACCATAGATGGAAGCTCTCCTTTTGACACAGTTCGCGGCCAGCCCACCGGACGGCCCTACACCGGTCCCGTCGCTATCACCACGACCACGTGCCTTCGGGCCATCGCGTACAAGATCGGCTGGAAGCCATCCAATATCGATACACAGACGTACATCTTCCTGAGCGACGTGCAACATCAGGCCACCAGCTCCACCACCGGGGCCCAGGCTGTCCCGGCGGGCTATCCCACCTCCTGGGGCTCCGTCGCCGGCGACTACCAGGTCGATCCCGACGTCGTCGGCGAGAACGGCAAGGACAAGTTCGGCGGCCTCTACACGAAGACGTTCAAGGATGACCTGAAGGCCGTACCGACCATATCCCTCGTCATGGAGACAGACGCATGGTTCGGCTCGACAGGGATCTACATCAATCAAAGCCAGGACGGCACCGAACGGGTGTGCTCGATGGAATGGATCGATCCGAACGGCAAGGGAGGATTCCAGGTGAACTGCGCGATCGCCATGCAGGGCGGCGTCAGCGGCGGCGGCACCAGCCTGGACCGGTGGAAGGTCTTCAAGCTGTCCATGCGACCGAGATTCAAGGGCAGCACCGATGATGGCAGGCCCACCGGAGGTCCTTCGCAACTGCGCTACCGCTTCTTCCCCGACTCGCCCATCGAACTCTACGACACGATCGTCCTCGACGAGGTGCTCAGCAACGCCTGGAACCACAGCGGCCAGCACATGTACGGAACGTACCTTCAGGACCAGTTCGTCTCCGACCTGCACAACGTGATGGGCGGCCAGTCCCCGCACGGGTTGTACGCTCACGTCTACATCAACGGGCTGTACTGGGGTATGTACTACATCCACGAGCGGCCCGACCACGCCTGGGCGGCCCAGATGTTCGGCGGCGAGAAGGAAGAGTACGACGTACTGAAACACTACACGAATATGGCTGTCAACGACGGCGTCGGAGGCAAAGCCACGACGAACTTCAGCGCGATGGTCAACGCCGCCAGCCAGGTGGCGGCCGATCCCGGCAGCTTGGCCAAGTACGAGGCTCTATGCCGGATGCTGGATATCGACAATTTCATCACGGACCTCCTGGCCCACTGGTTCGCGCTGAACTGGGACTGGCCGGAGAAGAACTGGTACGCGACGCATCGTTCACCCGACGGCCTGTGGCGATTCCACACGTGGGACGCCGAACACTCCCTGGAATGGTTCAACAACCAGAACGTCCTCGGCCTCAGCGTCTCGGGGATTCATGACAAGCTCAAGAACAACGCCGATTACCGGATGCACTTCGCCGACATCGTGCACCGGAACTTCTTCAACGGCGGGCCGCTCACAATTCCGTTTGTCATGGACATGTATCGCGCGAGGATGGCGCAGATCGACCGGGCCATCGTCGGAGAATCGGCTCGATGGGGCGACACCCGACAATCGACTCCACACACGCGACAGGACTGGGTGACGAATCAAAACAGCCTCCTCACGGGATTTCTTCAGCCGCGCCCGGCCTTCGTTCTGAACTGGCTCAAGGGCGCCGGACTCTATCCCAACGTGGACGCACCGGTGTTCTACCTCAATGGCGCCTATCAGCATGGCGGCCATGTCGCTACAAATGCCGCGCTGTCGATGCAGGCGGGCGCCACCGTCTGGTACACGCTCGACGGCAGCGATCCGCGAGTGCCGGGGACAACGCCGCAGGGCGGCAGCGGCCTGGCGCTCATACCCGAAGATGCCGCCAAGCGAGTGCTGGTTCCGACGGCCGCGATCAGCGCCGCTTGGAGGACAAGCGTCGATTTCGACGATTCCTCGTGGATCAGCGGGACCGGCGGCGTCGGCTACGAGCGAAGCTCCGGGTATGAGTCCTACTTCAGCATCGACCTTCGTACCCGCATGTACGGCGTTAACGCAACCTGCTACATCCGCGTGCCCTTCACGATCAGTGCGAGCAACCTTGCCAGCCTTACCGGCCTTACCATGAGAGTCCGGTATGACGATGGTTTCATCGCCTATCTCAACGGAACGGAGGTGCAGCGCGACATGTTCAACGGCACGCCGGCCTGGAACTCGGCGGCGATCAGCAATCGTTCCGACAGCGACGCGGTGAACTGGGCATCGTTCGACCTGACCGGGCAGATCGACAAGCTGCACGCAGGCACGAACGTGCTGGCCGTCCAGGCCCTGAATCAGTCCACGACGAGTTCCGATTTCCTGTTCTCCATCGAGCTGGTTGGCGAGAAAGCGACGACGGGCGGCAACACCACGACGGTCGGCGTGTCCCCCACCGCCGTCAAATATGTCAGTCCCATCCCGCTGACTGGCAGCGTCCACGTCAAGTCGCGTGCCTTGAGCGGCAGCACGTGGAGTGCGTTGAATGAGGCGGTGTTTGCGGTCGGGGCGGTTCGCCAGAGCCTGCGAATCAGCGAGGTCATGTTCCATCCCGCCGAC
>JAFGJR010000151.1 GCA_016928975.1 Sedimentisphaerales bacterium
ATGGTCCAGGGATTCTCCTCCGTGAACACGATCACTCGTGCCGCACTGTAGACCTCCGACTCTTTGGAGACGCCCTTGACATCGGCCCCAAGCCAACTGGACCAGATCCCGCCGTTCTTGCCGATGTAGGAATTCATGGAATAGCTGACGGCGGTGTCCCGCCAATTCGTATCCTTGGCCAATCCATTGAAAGTCGGGCACATGTGCACATCCAGCGCCTTGAGGTACTGCCAGAACACCCCGTCCGGCTCTTCCCCCTTCTTGACGTAGTTGCTGCTCTTGGACTTGAGCCACGTGTCAGCATCGGGGAACTTGTACTGGTTCTCATCGAGATACATCCTCAGGCCCATCCCGTACTGCTTGAGGTTCGACCGACACCCGATGGTGCGCGCCTGCTCCTTCGCCCTGCTCAGGGCCGGCATGAGGATGGCCATCAACAGGGCGATGATTGAAATAACAACCAGCAGTTCGATGAGTGTGAATCCGAGATGGCGTCGCATAACTCTTACCCTCATGCCTTGCAACAAATGCCGGCATCTGGTCACCGCCCTCAGCCCAGGCAGATGCTGCTTGCTCCCTGCGGCAGCTTTATCACATCTTCATTTTCGTACAATGATCCCTGAATAACTACCGTGAAAAAGAGAATTTCTTGCGGGATCCTTAGGTCGAGGTGAAAGCCTGAAGGAGGCGGAATAGAGCAACTGCCGGCAAGGGGACTGATCAGTCCCTCCGGATGTCGAACCCAAACGTCTGCGCCTGGCGGCACAGAAGAACTGCCGAGTTACGACGCACGGCACTCACAAACCGCTGTTCGACAGCGGTTCATTCGCGCACTACTCTAGTTTGTGCAGTCTGCGGTATTCGCGCGGCGTGCAGCCAAAGGACTGCCGGAATGCCTCATTGAAACGGCTGAGCGAGCCGAAGCCCGAGCTGAACGCGATGTTGGCAATCGAGTCCGTGGTAGTTACAAGCAGTCGTTGCGCGTGCGACAGCCGATACTGAGTGACGTACTTCATCAACGTGGTGCCAAAGGTTCGCTGGAACAAGGTCATCGCATAGTTGGGGTGCAGACCCACGTGTTGGCCGATCATCTCAGTGGTCAAAGGCTGTGTACAGTTCTGAGCAATGAAACAGGCCATCTGTTCCGCCAAGCTCAAGTCCCACCGGTCCAAGGCGGCCGGCAATTCCCGCCGCGAGTGCCGCGGCGTTTCCACCGCTACTCCCAGCGCCAGCCGCCATAAGCGGGCTTCGACCTCCAGCAGGCTCACTTGGCGGCGTTCCTCCGAGCCACTCTGCACGTCCTTGATCCATACTTCGAACTTCACCCCATCCGAAGCCAAATGGCCCTCCTCTGGTTCGACTATTATTCCTCCGTGCAAGATCGATTTGGTAAAATGGTCTGGCAGTCGCCACTGGAGGAACCACGCCAAGGGAATCGTCAGCACGAAATACTCGGTCAAGCCTTCGAAGTCGATAACTTGATGCGGGACACAAGCCCAGAACACGGACAACCGTCCCGCAGGGACGGTAACCTTCCTACCACCCATGAGATAGACCAACCTCCCACCCTCCAGCAGGTTAAGCTCGATCTCATTGTGGCGGTCGCAACGCGGCATCGTCGTCGCCGTCCAGCGCGTACAACTGAATCCATACGGCGAGAACTCGGGCCTGGTTGGATCGAAGCGAGCCACAGCCTTACTATCCCGTACGAAATGGTGAATTTCAAGGGGGTACTTCGACGCGATTGAGAATCGTCACAGGACCGCCAGGAGTCCGTACTGCACTGCCTGGCCCATAGCAAGAGGCGGCATCGTCCCGCTCGGTTGCTGGAGCATTACTGACTGAAGGGCCAGTGGTCCACCGGTACGTCCAGAGGCCGACGTAGACCTCGCCGTTCAATCGCATGCGCGAAACACTTCACGTCTATGCGTCTTTGTCCACCGAGACTATGCCTCTTTTCCCGAGCGAGTCGTACCTCTGGCGGATACGCAGGCTCATGGGACACCCTGCGAATGTCAGGCATCAATGGGCTGCCTGAATACCTGCCTATCGCCTGCATAACAGATACTCGCGTACTCGTCCGATGTTTCCCTGGTGGATATTGTCTCCTATTCTGAACCGGACCGGGCAATCGAAAGGTCCTCAGAAACCCCGTCTGGAGCCAGGGTTGCAATCAGGGTTCCGGTTGTGCTACAATGCAGCCTTTGCCATGGTGGAGTACCACCTATGATGTCAGATGCAAAACGTTTGCAGGACTGCGAAGCCGCAGCGTCCATTGCTCGTGGCGCGAGTCTGCCTGTCGTCAAGAGCGTTGATGGGAGACAGCGAGCTGTGGTTGATTATGTCGGGCCCGAGGTAGACGGCGGGCGGTTCCCGATCAAGCGCGTGGTCGGAGAGACTGTGACCGTAGTGGCCCACGCGTTCGCGGACGGGCACGACCACGTCCGTGTGGAGGCACTCTACCGCCGAAGTGCCGACACCGAATGGACCGTCCGGGAGATGAACCATGACACGAACGACGAATGGTCAGCCTCGTTCGTCGTGACGGCCCTCGGCCGCTACGTCTACACGGCGCGGGCCTGGGTGGACCGCTTCGAGACGTGGCAGAGCGATCTGAGGAAGAAGTTCGAGGCCGGGCAAGATGTCACGGTGGAACTGAAGATCGGGGCGGAGATGGTGCGGGACGCGACGAAGGGAGTTGCGGTTGACCATGTGGAGAAGGTAGGGGCGTGGGCGGGGGCCCTTGCATCACCATCGGACGCGGGCGCGGCGGTGCAACTAGCTCTCGGCGAGGAGATGACGAGGATCATGCGGCAGAATCCGGACCGGTCGCTGGCGACCACCTATCCTCTCGAACTGTCGGTGACTGTGGACCGTACAAAGGCCGTGTATAGCACATGGTACGAAGTATTTCCTCGTTCACTTGGGACCGGCGGCAAGCACGGCACCTTCGCGGATTGCGAGCGGATGTTGCCCGAGATTGCGCGCATGGGCTTTGACGTGCTGTACCTGCCGCCGATCCATCCGATAGGACAGACCTGCCGCAAAGGAAAGAACAACGTCACCGTTGCCGCACCCGATGATCCTGGCAGTCCCTGGGCGATCGGCTCCAGCGCCGGAGGACACAAAGCCATTCACCCGGAACTGGGGTCGCTCGAGGATTTCCGGGGGCTGGTTCGCAAGGCCGGCGAGCACGGGCTTGAGATTGCCATCGACATCGCGTTTCAGTGTTCGCCTGACCATCCGTATGTGACAGAGCACCCCGAGTGGTTTCGCTGGCGGCCTGATGGAACTGTGCAATTCGCCGAGAACCCGCCGAAGAAGTATCAGGACATCTTGCCGCTGAACTTCGAGAGCGACAAGTGGCGAGAGCTCTGGGAGGAGCTCAAGGGTATCGTGCGGTTCTGGGTGAACCAGGGGGTTCGCATCTTTCGCGTAGATAACCCTCATACGAAGCCTTTTGCCTTCTGGCAGTGGCTGATCGAAGAAATCCAGAGGGAGCACCCCGACACGCTCTTTCTGGCGGAGGCGTTCACACGACCGAAGGTGATGCAGCGTCTGGCCAAAGTCGGCTTCAGTCAGTCCTACACGTATTTCACGTGGCGCAATACGAAATGGGAGATCGAGCAGTACGTTCGGGAGTTGACCCGGACGGAGGTGGGCGAGTACATGCGGCCAAGTTTCTGGCCGAACACGCCGGACATCTTGCCGCAGTATCTGCAGTACGGCGGCCGGGCGGCCTTCATCATTCGCCTGATCCTGGCTGCGACCCTGTCGTCCAGCTATGGCATTTACGGCCCAGCGTTCGAGTTAGGCGTCAGCGAAGGAATTGAGGGCAAGGAGGAATACCTCAACTCGGAGAAGTACGAGATCAAGGACTGGGATTGGAGTGCGAAGAACAGTATCCGCGCGGTTATCGAACGGGTCAACCGCATCCGCCGGCAGAATCCATCGCTGCAGAGTATCCGCAACGTCGAGATGTATCCTGCTGACAATGAGATGATCTTGTGCTATGGGAAGATGACAGAGGACGGGTCAAACATGACGGTCACTGTCGTCAACATTGACCCACGTCACAAGCAGTCCGGCCGGGTACACGTGCCCTTGCGTGAATTGGGCATCGACTCACGTCAGCCCTTCCTCATGCACGATCTGATCACCGACGACAAGCATATCTGGCAAGGTGAGACAAACTACGTCGAGCTGGATCCGTGTGTCATGCCGGGCCATATTCTGCGGGTGCAGAAGCGCATGCGGCGGGAAATGGACTTCGACTATTTCATGTAGGGAGGTAACGGGACTTGACCGAACAACTGACTCAGCACGGTGAACCGCTCTGGTACAAAGACGCCATCATCTACGAACTGCACGTCAAGTCATTCTGTGACAGCACCGGCGACGGCGTTGGCGACTTCGGGGGCCTGATCCAGAAGCTGGATTATCTTCGGGAACTGGGCGTGACAGCCTTGTGGCTGCTGCCTTTCTATCCGTCGCCGCTGCTCGACGACGGCTACGATATCTCCGACTACTTTCACATCCATCCCAGCTATGGCACGCTGTCGGACTTCAAGCGGTTCCTCCGCGAGGCCCACAGACGCGGGATTCGCGTGATCACGGAACTGGTGATCAACCACACGTCGAATCAGCACAGGTGGTTCCAGAGATCCAGACGATCCAAGCCGGGATCGCTCTGGCGCGATCTCTATGTGTGGAGCGACACGACGGAGCGATACCGGGATGCGCGGATCATCTTCACGGATTCGGAGAGTTCCAACTGGGCCTGGGACCCCGTCGCCAAGGCGTACTACTGGCACCGGTTCTACAGCCATCAGCCGGACCTGAACTACGACGACCCTCGCGTCCGACATCTCATCCTCCGCGTGCTCGACTACTGGTTCGGTATGGGGGTGGACGGGATGCGCTTGGACGCGGTCCCCTATCTCTTCGAGCGAGAGGGCACCAACTGTGAGAACCTGCCCGAAACGCATGCTTTTCTCAGGGAGCTGCGTGCCCACGTGGATGCCAAGTTTCATGACCGCATGCTCTTGGCGGAAGCAAACCAATGGCCGGAAGACGCGGCCGCCTACTTCGGCAACGGCGATGAATGTCACATGGCGTTCCATTTCCCCATCATGCCGCGTTTGTTCATGGCCGTCCGCATGGAGGACCGTTTCCCGATCGTCGATGTTCTGGAGCAGAGCCTCAACATTCCCCCCACCTGCCAGTGGGGCATGTTTTTGCGGAATCACGATGAGCTCACGCTTGAAATGGTCACCGACGAAGAGCGGGACTACATGTACAAAGCGTATGCCCGGAACCGTCAGGCCCGCATCAATGTCGGAATTCGTCGGCGGCTTGCGCCGCTGCTGAACAACAACCGCCGGTTGATCGAATTGATGAACAGTCTGCTGTTATCTCTACCGGGGACTCCGATTCTCTACTACGGGGACGAGATCGGCATGGGCGACAACTATCATCTTGGGGACCGCAACGGCGTGCGCACCCCTATGCAGTGGACGCCCGACCGCAACGCCGGATTCTCGTCCGCCAACCCCCAAGCCCTTTTCCTGCCGGCTATCAGCGACCCGGAGTATCACTTCACCACGATCAACGTCGAAACTCAGAGCGGGAATCTCTCCTCGCTCCTATGGTTCATGCGGCGCATTATTGCTGTTCGTAAACGATTCAAAGCGTTCGGACAGGGTCGCCTGGAGTTCCTGCCTTCTGACAATGGCAAGGTCCTCACGTATCTCCGCCAGAACGAGGACGAGTGCATCCTTGTCGTCGCGAACCTGTCACGGTACTGTCAGGCAGTGCACATTCAGATGCCCAACCACGTCGGTTGGCGCGTCCGCGAGATTTTCAGCGACAATCGTTTCCCGGACGTCGGTGAAGCCTCTTACATCCTGACGCCTGGGCCGCACACGTTCTACTGGTTCCTGCTGGAGCCGCCGGCGGAGGCCTCTCGGGGCGAGTCGGAGAAGGGTTTTGACATACAGGTGGACGTGACGTGGGACCGGTTCCTGGGCAGCATCCAACCGGGCTTCATCGCCGCATTACGTGCGTACATTCGGCGCGCCCGCTGGTTTGGTGGCAAGGCCCTGACGGTCCGCACCCTGCGGGTTGCCGACCACCTGGTGCTGCGTACGCGCGGCGGCCTCGTTTACCTGCTCCTGCTGGAGATCACATATACGAGTGGTGGGCAGGAGAGCTACACGTTGCCCATCGGTTTTGCCAGCGGGGATTTGCAGGCGAGGATACTTCAGGAGGGACCGGCCAGCGTCATCGCACACCTACGGCTCGCGGACCAAGAGGGGACTGTCTATGAGGCCGTGGGCGATGAGGAGTTCCACCAGGCCCTCCTGCAAATGATCCTGCAGGGGCGGAGCCGAAGGCGAGACGGCAACCACTTGGTGGTCCACCGGGGAGGCAAGTTGGCGGCGCTGCTCGGAGACAAAACAGCTCCCATCCCGTCGCAGCTTCTCAAGGCCGAGCAGTCCAACACGTCGATCGTGTACAAAGACACGTTCTTTCTGAAGCTGTACCGGCGCGTCGAGGAAGGGGTGAATCCGGACGTCGAATTGCCGCGTTCTTTGACCGAGGCGACCTCATTCACGCAGACACCTGCGTACGCCGGTTCTCTCGCCTGGCGGCGAGGGTCCTCGTCGCCCGTAACAATCGCTCTGCTGCTGCAACTCGTCTCGAACGAGGGCGACGCTTGGTCCTTCACTCTCGACAACATCGACAATTCGCTCAGCCACGCCATGATGCTCAAGGGCAAGCTGAACGTACCTCTCGAACTGCCTGTTTCGGTGCTCTCGGTCGACCCTAATGCCATTCCAACCACCGTCCAGGAATTCATCGGTCCGGTGTTCATAGAAATGATGAGCCTGCTGGGCCAGAGGACTGGCGAACTCCACTTGGCTCTGGGTTCGCTGGCCCAGAACCCTGATGTGACGCCAGAACCGTTTTCCCTGCTATACCAGAAGTCCCTCTACCAGTCGATCCGAGCGCTGGTACTGAAAGTCTTCAACGATCTGGAAAGAAGCCTGCCCTCTCTCGATCCGACAACCGCCGAAGCCGTCAAGAACGTGCTGGCGAACCGCAAGACCATCCTGCCGCAAATCCGCCGTATCGTCAATAGGAAGATCGAGGGGATGAGGATCCGCACTCACGGCGACTATCATCTGGGACAAGTTCTTTACACCGGCAAGGACTTTGTCGTCATCGACTTCGAAGGGGAGCCGGCGCGTCCCCTCACGGAGCGGCGGCTCAAACAGTCGGCCTTGCGGGATGTCGCCGGCATGATTCGGTCGTTCCATTATGCCGCCCAGACCGGTTCTATCGTCCATGCCGGCAAACAAGGTATGGATGTCGAATACATCCGACATTGGGCGGATCTGTGGTACTACTACGTCAGTGGAATCTACCTATACTCCTATCGCAAGACCGTGGCGGACAGCCGGATCGTTCCCACGGACCCGGCCGATTTTGCCCTCTTGTTGGAGGCGTTCATTCTCGAAAAGGCTGTCTATGAGCTGGGGTACGAGCTGAATCACCGTCCGGATTGGCTGATGATCCCGGCTCGCGGTATCGAACAGATCCTCAGGGGCGGACTATGAGCGTCGTTGAGGTCAGAGGAACGCGCTGGTGACATGAGAAACGTTCAGCGATAGACTCGGGGCCGGTTTGTGAAAGGGCAACGGAAATTGGAGGCTTCATGAAGAACCAGAACCAGGTATTGATGGACTTCGGTCTTCTGACGGATCACGATATCTACCTGTACAAGGAAGGCAATCACTTCCGGCTGTATGACAAACTCGGCGCCCATGTAGTCGAGCACGAAGGCGTCAAGGGCACGCTATTCACAGTATGGGCTCCCAATGCCGCGCGGGTTTCCGTGGTGAGCGACTTCAACCAGTGGAATCCCCAGTCGCACCCCCTGGCTGTGCGGCGGGATGCTTCGGGAATCTGGGAAGGTTTTGTCCCAGGGGTCGGTCAGGGCTCCGCGTACAAGTACCACATCGAATCGAAGCAGGGTGGCTATCGGGTCGACAAAGGCGATCCCTTTGCCTTCTTCTGGGAATTGCCGCCGCGTACAGCTTCGATCGTCTGGGATCTTGACTACCAGTGGCACGATGACCAGTGGTGTGCGAAACGGGCAGAGCGCAATTCGCTCCAAGGTCCGATGAGCATCTACGAGGTCCACCTCGGCTCCTGGCGGCGGGACCCGAGCGATCCCGACCGCTTGCTCAGCTACAACGAGATCGCGCCGCAACTGGCCGAGTATGTCCGGCACATGGGGTTTACCCATGTCGAGTTCCTGCCGATCATGGAGCACCCCTTCTACGGTTCGTGGGGCTACCAGACGGGCGGCTACTTCGCCCCGACGCGTCGTTACGGCTGCCCGCAGGATCTCATGTACCTCATCGACCACCTGCACCAGCAGGGGATCGGCGTGATTCTGGATTGGGTGCCTTCGCATTTCCCGACGGACGAGTACGGACTGGGTTACTTCGACGGCACACATCTCTACGAGCACGCGGATCCCCGGCTCGGCTTCCACCCCGACTGGAAAAGCGCTATCTTCAACTATGGACGGCATGAGGTGCGGTCCTACCTGATCAGCAGCGCGATGTTCTGGCTGGACCGCTATCACGCCGACGCCCTGCGTGTGGATGCCGTCGCCTCCATGCTGTATTTGGACTACTCCCGCAAGGAGGGAGAGTGGATTCCGAACCAGTACGGCGGCCGAGAGAACATCGACGCCATCGGTTTCCTGCGTCGCTTCAACGAGATGGTCTACCGCGATTTCCCGCATGTTCAAACCGTGGCCGAAGAATCGACGGCTTGGCCGATGGTGACCCGACCGACCGTGACGGGGGGCCTCGGGTTCGGGATGAAGTGGAACATGGGGTGGATGCACGACACACTTGAGTACTTCAACAGAGACTGCATTCACCGCAGGTATCACCAGGATAAGCTGACCTTCTCGATCTGGTACGCGTTCACGGAGAATTTTGTCCTGCCCCTCTCGCACGACGAGGTCGTTCACGGCAAAGGCTCGCTCTATGGGAAGATGCCGGGCGACGCGTGGCAGAAGCTGGCCAATCTGCGCCTCCTGTTCGGCTATATGTACACGCAGCCGGGCAAGAAGCTCCTGTTCATGGGCGGGGAGTTCGGCCAGCACCGCGAGTGGGCCCACGATCTCAGTCTTGACTGGCACCAGACAGACGACCCCGGACACGCCAATCTGCAAAGATGGGTCCGAGACCTCAACCACCTGTACCGGGACGAATCCGCTCTCCACCAGACCGATTTCCAGGCGGGGGGCTTCGAATGGATCGACTTTCACGATGCAGAGAAGAGTGTTGTGAGTTATCTTCGACGCGACGAAGCGGGGGGGAACCCGGTGGTGGTCGTCGCCAACTTCACCCCCGTGCCTCGGCACAACTACCGTGTGGGTGTCCCGCACGGCGGCTTCTGGAAGGAGATCCTCAACAGCGATGCCAAGGACTACGGCGGCAGCGGCCAGGGGAACACAGGCGGCGTAGAGGCCTCTCCGGCCTCCTTCTACGGTCGGTATGACCATTCCTTGTCGATCACGCTTCCACCGCTGGGAATCGTCATCTTCAAAAGCCAACTCGACAAACAGGGCGTCGCCCGCAAGGGCTAGCGTGCCTGAGAGACACTGGAGGCACCGAATGAACCC
This sequence comes from Sedimentisphaerales bacterium, assembly GCA_016928975.1. The sequence goes on from JAFGJR010000151.1 coordinate 9,713, forward strand.
GAGGTTACTACCCGGCATAGACTACCCCTTGGGCGCCACGTTCGATGGCAGTGGTACGAACTTCTCGATCTTCTCCGAGGTCGCGGAGCGCATCGAGCTCTGTCTTTTCGAGGATGGCGGCAGCGAGACACGGATCACTCTGCCGGAGGTGTCGGGTTACTGCTGGCATGGGTATCTGGCAGGCGTTAGTCCGGGCCAGCGCTACGGCTACCGGGTATATGGGCCCTGGGCACCGGAAAAGGGGCACCGATGCCGTCCCGCCAAATTGCTGATGGACCCGTATGCCAAAGCCGTGGAGGGCCGCATCGATTGGAGCGAAGCCATCTTTCCCTACCACTTCACCGATCCTGACGGACCGCCGAACGATGCGGATGACGCCGCCAACGTACCGAAATCCGTGGTCATCAACCCCTACTTCGACTGGCGCCAGGAGCACCGTCCGGGCATCCCTCTCAACGAGACCGTGATCTACGAACTCCACGTCAAGGGCTTTACGAAACGCCATCCGGCTATCCCGCCGGAACTGCAGGGCACTTATGCTGGCCTGGCCCACCCGTCCATGATCAACTATCTGACCTCGCTGGGAATCACGGCGGTCGAACTCTTGCCCGTGCACCATTTCGTCCACGACCACCACCTGATCCAGAGAGGATTGCGCAACTACTGGGGCTACAACTCGATTGCCTATTTCGCACCGCATGCGGAGTACTCGGCAACAGGCCGGCTCGGACAGCAAGTCCAGGAGTTCAAGCAGATGGTCCACGATCTGCACGAGGTCGGCATCGAGGTGATTCTCGACGTCGTGTACAACCACACGGCCGAGGGCAACCACCTTGGCCCGCTGCTTTCATTCAAGGGAATCGACAATGCCGCTTATTACCGTTTGGTCAACGACGATCCTCGCTACTACATGGACTACACGGGGACCGGCAACAGTCTGAACATGCGGCATCCACACGTGCTGCGGCTCATCATGGATTCCTTGCGGTACTGGATTACGGAAATGCATGTGGACGGCTTCCGGTTCGACCTGGCTGCCACGCTGGCGCGCGAGCTGCACGAAGTCGACCGGCTGTCGGCCTTCTTCGATGTCATCCACCAAGATCCGGTCATCAGCCAGGTGAAGCTGATCGCCGAGCCATGGGATGTTGGTGAAGGGGGATACCAAGTCGGCAACTTCCCGCCGCAATGGTCCGAGTGGAACGGTCTGTATCGCGACGTGATTCGGGACTACTGGCGGGGTCAGGACCGCACGTTGGGGCAGTTGGCCGCACGTTTCACCGGCAGTTCCGATCTGTACGAGAACACCGGGCGCAAACCCCATGCGAGCATCAACTTCATCACGGCCCACGACGGTTTCACGTTGCACGACCTGGTGACCTACAATGGCAAGCACAACGAGGCCAACGGCGAGGGCAACCGGGACGGGACGGAGGACAATCGTTCCTGGAATTGCGGGGTGGAGGGCGAGACGGAAGAGCCCGATGTCAATGCCTTGCGGGCCCGTCAGAAACGCAACTTCCTGGCCACGCTCCTTCTGTCCCAAGGCGTCCCCATGGTGGTCGGCGGCGACGAACTCGGAAAGACGAAGAAGGGGAACAACAACACGTATTGCCAGGACAACGAGTTGTCTTGGTTCGCTTGGGACCACGTCGATGAGGCCCTACGTGACTTCACCGCCGAGTTGATCGAGTTGCGCAAGAGCCACCCCGTGTTCCGGCGGCGCGGGTGGTTCCAGGGCCGGCCCATCCGCGGACAGCCGGACATTGGCTGGTATCGGACGGATGGGGGCGAGATGACAGAGGAGGACTGGAATTCAGGCCATATCAAGTCGCTCCAGGTCTTCCTTTCCGGACAACTCAACCAGATGGACCGACGGGGCGAGCCCGTCTTGGATGACGATTTCCTCGTGCTCTTTCACGGCGGCGCGGAGCCGGCCATTTTTCGGCCGGCCGTCTCGGTCAGCGAACGGCCGTGGCTGTTGGTGTTGGACACCGCGGATGAACCTGCGGCTGCTGAGGCACGTAAGCTGCAATACGTTGGGGCGGAAATCGAAGCGCAAGGTCGGTCCCTGGTCTTGCTGACGCGCACCGTTGAGCCGCAGTAACAGGATGCTCCAAATGCAGAAAGGAAGCTCATAGTGACGAGAGTTGGCGCGATCTACGAAGGCAAGGGCAAGTGCCGATTTGAGGTGTGGGCACCACTGTCACCGGACGTTGCCCTGCGGCTGGTCGGGCGCGACACTCGTGAGCTGCCGATGGCTCGCAACGACCAGGGTTGTTGGCATGTGGAGCTTCAAGATATCTCGCCTGGCACGCGCTACGGTTACGTGCTCCGCGGCGGTCTGCTGCGACCGGACCCTGCCTCCGACTTTCAGCCGGAAGGCGTGCATGGGCCCAGCGAGGTCGTCGATCACAGCGACTTCGAATGGACGGACACCGGTTGGGAAGGCGTCCCGCTGGAGAACATGGTCATCTACGAGCTGCACGTAGGCACTTTCACGCCGGTGGGGACGTTCGAAGCGATCCTTCCGCGGTTGGCTGAACTGCGCGACTTGGGGATTACGGCGATTGAGTTAATGCCCGTGGCGCAATTTCCTGGCGCACGCAACTGGGGTTACGACGGCGTCCATCCGTACGCCGTCCAGAACTCGTACGGGGGCCCGCACGGCCTCAAAATGCTGGTCAATGCCATTCACCGACACGGCATGTCGGCCATCCTCGACGTCGTGTACAACCATCTCGGGCCGGAAGGCAATTACCTTCGCGATTTCGGCCCCTACTTCACGGATATCTACAAGACCCCCTGGGGAGAGGCACTCAACTTCGATGGCGCTGAAAGCCACCATGTGCGGGACTACTTCATCGAGAATGCCGTCTACTGGTTCCGGGACTACCATTTTGACGCGTTGCGGCTCGATGCGCTGCACGCCATTTACGACCGGAGCGCCAAGCATTTCATTCGGGAACTCGTAGAGCGCGTCGCGAGCTACTCTCGGCAGTCCGGACGCAAGTGCTATCTAATCGGCGAGAGCGACCTCAACGATACACGCCTGATCAAACCCGTCCGCAGCGGCGGTTACGGACTCGATGCTCAGTGGGCCGATGATTTCCACCACAGTCTTCACACACTTCTCACGGGCGAGCAGTCCGGTTACTACGAAGATTTTGGCCGGATCGACCAACTGGTCAAAGCCTATCGGGAAGGTTTCGTCTATTCCTGGCAGCACTCGAAGCATCGCCGGAGGCGGCACGGAAGCAGTTCCAAGTCCCTGCCCGCCCGGCAGTTCGTCGTTTGCGCCCAGAATCACGACCAGATCGGCAATCGCATGTTGGGAGAGAGACTCAGCGAGTTGCTCGATCTTGAATCGCTGAAACTCGCTGCCGGTGCGTTGTTACTCTCCCCGTATGTCCCCTTATTGTTCATGGGCGAGGAGTATGGGGAAGACGCGAGGTTCCAGTATTTCGTCAGCCACACCGATCAGGCTCTGATCCAGGCCGTCCGCGAGGGCAGACGAAACGAGTTCAGAGCCTTCGCCTGGAGCCAGGAGGTCCCAGATCCACAAGCCGTCGAGACCTTCGAGAGTTCCAAACTGCGCTGGAAGACGCGTGCCGAGGGACACCGTCATATCCTGCTTGAGTTCTACCGTCGGCTCTTTGTCGTGCGCCGGAGCATTCCGCTCGTCGTGAGCAAGGGGAATACGACGGTGCGCTGCCTGGAGAAAGAGCAGGTCTTGACGTGGCGCCGGGCGTACCCAGATCGTGGTATACACTGCCTGATGAACTTCAGCAGGGCTTCCGCACGATTCTGCCTGAACGCGAGGGAAGGCCGCTGGACCAGGGTCCTCGACTCGGCCGGTCTCCAGTGGGATGGCCCAGGCAGTACTCTACCGGAAAACCCGGCGGGGAAAGAGAACGTCACTATGCCGCCCAGAAGCATTGCCCTGTTCCAGACCGAGTCTCCCAGGACCGCCCAAGAACAGAGGGCGGCGCGGACAACCGTCGTCGCCGTGGAGGAGTAGCCAATGCGTGTCCCGGTGGCCACCTACCGATTGCAGTTTGGTCCGTCCTTGCGATTCCAGGATGCCAAAGCCCTGGTCCCGTATCTGGCCCAACTGGGGATCAGCGACGTTTATGCCTCGCCTATCTTCCGGGCAATGCCAGGGAGTACACACGGGTACGATGTCACCGACCCGAACGAACTGAACCCGGAACTGGGGTCATGGGAGGACTTCCAAGCCCTCATGGCCGAGGTCCAGGCCCATCAGATGGGCTGGCTCCAGGACATCGTGCCAAACCATATGGCCTACTCCAGTGAAAACCGCATGTTGATGGACCTCTTTGAGAACGGGCCGCACAGCCGATTCTATGAATTCTTCGATATCTTCCGCGACCATCCGGACCCAGAACTGCGCGCCAGAGTGCTAGCCCCATTCCTCGGCGACTCTCTTGACGAGGTTCTCCGGCGGGGGGAGATACAACTGACCTTGGACGACGACGGCCTCGCCCTGCGCTACTTCGGCTGGCGGTTCCCGCTTTGCCTGACCTCCTACGATGATGTCCTCGGACACAACGGTGGGGCGACCGGTGTCTTGGCCGAGGACCATCGCTCGACTCAGGCGTTTACCAGACTGCGGGAGACTTTCACCCGCTTGAGTGGAATGGGCGACTCTTCGAAAAAATGGAAACAGGTGGCGGATGCCAAGAGAACCCTCATGCGACTTCATCGCGAATGCCCCAGGATTCGCGTGTATCTCAACAGTGTCTTGGAGTCGTACAACCGCCCTCCGGACGGATCCGTCGAGCGCAGTCCTCTGCACAGACTCCTGGATCGGCAGGTCTTCAAGCTGGTGTTCTGGCAGATCGCTTATGAGACAATCAACTGTCGCCGGTTCTTCTATTTGAGCGAGTTCATCGCGCTTCGTGTGGAAGACCCCGATGTGTTCCAAACGGTCCACAGCCGGATTCTGGAACTCGTGCGTGCCGGTGTCTTCACCGGCCTTCGCGTGGATCACATCGACGGGCTCTATAACCCCCGACAGTACCTGCGGCGATTGTACAACGAGGTGCCGAAGGCGTACCTTGTCGTCGAGAAAATCCTGGATCTCTACGAGTTCCTGCGAGATGACTGGCCGATCCAGGGCACCTCCGGCTACAAGTTCTGCAACTACGTCAACAGCATCTTCTGCCACCAGGAGAACGAAAGAGCTTTTGCGCACATCTATCACGAATTCATCGGCGCGGCGCCCGGCTACCCACAACTCCTGTACGACAAGAAGAAGAAGATCCTCGAGGAGCGCATGGCCGGCGAGTTAGCGTACCTCACCCATCTGGCTTTGCAGGCGGCGGAGATACTGCGGGCGGGATGCTGGGACCCTGATCCGCAATCCCTCACGCCGGACCCAGAATTGGTGCGGCGGGGGTTGATGGCCCTCATGGCGGCTTTCCCCGTCTACCGAACCTACGTCGACGCCGGCCATTTCACGCCGGCGGACCGGGCCGTCTTCACCCGTGCGATCGAGACGGTCCGCGACCAGTGCCCGCTGTGCACCGCGGCGGCGGAACACGTGGTCGAGCTGCTGCTTTCGAGCCTACGGGAAGACCTCCCGCCCTCCGTGCGCGAGGCGAATCAGCACTTCCTCATGCGGTTTCAGCAGTTCACCGGCCCGGCGATGGCCAAGGGCCTGGAGGACACCCTGTTCTACGTTTACAACCGTCTCGTCTCACTGAACGAGGTCGGCGGCGATCCCAGCGCCTTTGGCCTATCACTGGATCAATTTCACCACTTTCTTCAGTTGCGGGCCCGGGATTGGCCGCACGCGATGAACGCCACCAGCACCCACGACTCCAAACGGGGCGAAGACGTCCGCGCCCGGCTCAACGTCCTTTCGGAGATTCCCGACCGCTGGCGCGAGACAGTCACACGCTGGGCTCAGATGAACGAAGGGCACAAAACGCAATGCCGGGGCCTGCTTGCTCCTGATCGCAACGATGAATACCTGCTGTATCAGACGCTGGTCGGCGCGTTGCCATTCGACGAACACGAGTACGATGCCTTTGCGCAACGCATCGGCGACTACCTAATCAAGGCCGTGCGGGAAGCCAAAACCCACGGCAACTGGCTGCGACCCGACGAGCAGTACGAGGCTGGTTGCCGGCAATTCGTCGAGCGAATCCTGGCTCGTTCGCCCGGAAATCCCTTCTGGGCCGACTTCCTGCCCTTTCAGCGAGAGATCAGCGAATACGGGGTCTACAACTCTCTGTCCCAGACGGCTTTGAAACTGACGTGCACGGGTTTGCCCGATTTCTACCAGGGATCGGAATTGTGGGACCTCAGCCTTGTGGACCCGGATAACCGCCGGCCCGTGGATTTCCAGAAGCGAGCGCACTTGCTCCAGGAAGTCGTGAGCTGTCGAGAGGGTGGGCCCGGCCCATATCACGGACTGCAGGACGGTTGCATCAAGCTCTTTCTAATCCATCGGGGCTTGCAGGTGCGCCGAGAGAACCGTGACCTCTTCGACACGGGCGACCATCTGCCCGCCTTCGTAACGGGAACCCGGGCTCAGCACGTCGTGGCCTTTTTCCGTTCCCGGGACGCGACACACTACGCGCTCGTTGTGACGCCGCGATTCCTGACGTCCGTGATCAGACCGGGTGAGATGCCGGTCGGCCGGCAAGTCTGGGACGACACCCGCATCCGCCTGCCGGCGCAGAGCCCTTCCCATTGGCGCAACGTGATCACGGGCCAGGATCTCCGGGCCTCAGGTGAGATCTTGGTGGGCGATGCCCTGGCAACGTTCCCCGTTGCCATCATGGTCGGCAGCGTGTGACCTGGCCTCTCGGCGGGAGCCTGAACCCGCGTATGGATGGATGCCGTTATGTCCTTGCGTTGCACCTGTGGAAGTGGTTGCATCTCGATTCGCACTGGGCCCGGCGTCTGATGCCCAGCCGCAAGGGGACGCGTTGGAATCAGGTCGTGGCGATCTTAGCGACCTGTCGATGGATCGCCCCCGGCAGACGTCCGGCTGTGACAGATCGAAGCCTACGACCCATTCGACCGAAACACCCCTTGCCTCCTGCTAACCCAGGGAGACCGAGATGCCTTCCTTCGCTACGTGAACTTCGCGATGAATGCTGGATGGAAATCGGCATGTAAAAGGGCCCCACGTCGGGGAGTAGAATCGGCATCGAAAATGGACCCACCGCAGTGATCTCCGTAGGCTG
>JAFGJR010000152.1 GCA_016928975.1 Sedimentisphaerales bacterium
CTTTATCCAACGAAGGACCGTCTCCGTAGATATTCTCAGCACATCGGGATTGGTGAGGCAGAGCTGAGTATCGTAGTCCTTGGGATGACGCTGCCCCTTGACCAGGGAGTAATACTCCGGATGGGACTCACCGTACTTGCCGATCGGAACCAGTTCCCTGAAGGTGTGCACGAAGGGGCGGTAGTAGAGTTTTCCGCCCCTCTTGGCGTCTAGGCTCATGTGATGACCGTTCAAGCGGTTTCGAGCCGCGAAGTCGGCGTTCCAGGCGTCGGTGTAGTAGATATCCCTGAACCCGAATGCCGGCTTCTTCCTTATGTCCAGGTCCGGTATCGTGATGGTCTGCAGCTGCGGGATCTTCGAGACCTGGGAGCTATACCACCTGCATCTGAGCACGTCCTCCAGAAGATCGTAGACGCCGTACATTGTACCCCTCAGCCGCCCACCCGCTATGACCAAGTCACGGCCGACCGTCTTGATCACGAAGCCCTCGTCTCCAAGATCGGACAGGCCAACTCCCGCAGGCGCGGCCCGCGAACCCAGAAGAATGGAGACTCCGGTTCTCTCCGGCCCGATCGGGATGGTGGCCCCGGAGATTCGACGAAGGTGATCCTGCAGTTCAGACGCGGCGAATTGCTCTGAAGGAGAGGATCCTGCGGGGAGGACGATCCTGTAGTCTGTGTTCCCGTTCTCGACCAGTGTCAGCCCCGTTGTCGCCATGCCGTTCGCGGCCAGCAACAAGAAAGCGACTGTTATAAGCGCAATCGGGTTCATGGGCTCCTCTTGTCACATGATCAAACGCTACCTTGTACATGGGCGGCTTTCCGTGCGGCCGCAATCAGAAACGTTCAAATGTTTCGGGTTCAATCTGAGTTTGACCTCGCCCAGACAACTGTAGCCGCCGCCGGGGGCCCACGCAGTGTAGAACAAGGTGAAAACGTCCTTGCCTTCGGGAATCAGGCACAGCGGTGTTCGCATGAGTTGCCACCATTTCTTCACTCTGGGTTCCAGCGGGATGGTGACGCCTTTCTCCCAGTGGACACCGTCCCTTGACAACGTATAGGCGAAGCTTCCTCGGTATCCGCCATCGAACAGGGCGATATAGGTCTCGTCCGGCAGTCGACTGACGACTGGATTCTCGACCCATTTATCGTCAATGGCCACGGGATTCAACTTGCTGCATCGCTTCCAGGGGCCGGCCAGAGTGGGGGCCGAGGCCAGCCCGACACCCCAGAAACTGCACGGCCACTTCTGCGTGTGAGCGCTTCCGTAGAACGCGTACCATTTGTTCTCTACAGGATAGGCGTAGAAAGAATCGGTCCCCTGCAGTCCTTCCCAGGGATCGGACTCCGGCCCCGGTTCTAGGACGACGCCCACGTCCTCGTAGGGCCCGCCCAAGCCATCGACACCCCGTGTTTTTGAGACCGCTCTCCAGATCCGCCCCTCATGGGCGGTGTACCAGGAAGTCTTCGTATCGGGCTTGGCCCGATAGGCCACGTAGAAGAGATTCCGGCGTTCCTCGTCGTGGTTGTAATAGGGCATCGGAGCCCAAAGGAAAGCCCGAGGATCCTTTCCAGTGAATTCTCCGCTCGACTCATAGAGCGTGGATACCCTGTGCCAGACGCTTCCGTTCGGGCTCTGCCAATGAGCCAGTCGTATCTTGACCCATCGAGGCTCACCCGACATCTCCGCCGTGAAGAGATGATACGACCCGTTGTGTTTGAGCACCCGGCCGCCTTCAAAACCATACCTGTTGTCCGCGGTTCCCGCGTCTCCATCCCGCAGAACAGGTGCAGGAGGGCCTTCAACGACGTCGAAAATGCACGGCCGGAGATCGCTGGCAGACATGGGCAAGGGAGCCAGCAGCACGGCGACAGCTCGCATGCAGGTCTTCACGGTATACCTCCTCGCTACACCTGCGAACCGTGGCTCCCGGCGTGGGTTCGCCGACTATCAACCTCGGGGCCCCACAGTCAAGGACGCCTTTGTACTGAGACCTCCCAGACACCCTTGCGTGGCTACGCTGCCGGACCTTGCTCGACTATTATACAGCGTCCGTCCTCTGTCGGACCTACCTTTTCTGAGTTTTTCAGGGTTCTCGAAGGCCGCAAGTGGGGTCGTGATGACGGGAGTGGGATTGAGCGTCCTCTCGCGGGAGGGCCCGTCACTTGCCGGCTTTGCTCCAGATTACATCAATCTTCCCAGACGGGCCACCGCATCGTGGGCGTCCCACCTTGAGGGAGCCCCGGAGGTACGAACATGAAGGAACAAAACAACGAAGCCCGGCAATCGCAGCACGACAGGCTTCAGTCCGCACAGTTCGGGTCCGCCGGCACGTCCTCACCGCTGAAACACCGCTGGAAGAAGCCGAAGTCGAGCTGGTCCACGTCCTGGTCGCGGTCAAAATCACAAGGAAGAATACCCTCACCATCGGGAATCAGCGTGCAGGTCAAGGGCAAATTATCGGGAGCATATGGCATGCTGGGGCCGGTAGCACAGCCCTCAAACAGCCAAAGATCCTGCGGATCCACATCCTGGTCACAGTCGAAATCGGCGGGTACGTACAGTTCGCCCCAGCGCGCCCAATACGCGGAAGGTTGGTTGTCAGCGGTGAGGAACTGTCCTCCGAGGACTAGGTTATGGTCGTGGATGATCATCGCGTGCACGTAGTGCTGCATGCCCGCGCCGAATGGGTTTTCCCAGGTGCTCCGGTCACCCGACCATCGCGCGACGTAATTTGCGCCAATGCCGCCGGCGGAAGTGAATCTGCCGCCAGCGAACAGGTCGTTTCCGTGGACCGCCAGCGCATACACGCTATTGCTCATTCCGATGCCGACAGGAGCCCAGTCGTTACCGTCCCAGGCCGCGATATACCTGCTGGTCGTGACCGGGCCCGCGTACCAGAATTCACCCCCCGCAATGAGACGATCCCTATAGACCGTCAGTGAAAACACTTCATCGTTCGTACCAGTGTCCAAGGGATACCAGGTTGTCGTGTCCGGGTCCCATCGCGCAATGTTTCTGGCGGCTACGCCGCCCGCTGTCGTGAAACCACCACCCGCGATCAAGTCGCCGTCGTACACGGCGAGCGCACGAACGATAGCTGTCCCTCCGGTCAGCCCTCCGCCCAGGCGATGCCAGGACACTCCGTCCCACCGGGCGACGCGGTTGGCATCAGCCAAGTCGCCCGCAGTGGTGAATGATCCCGCCACGATCAGGTCGCCCCGGTAGACGGTAAGTGCGTAGACGTAGCTGTTCACACCATTTCCGAAGGGGTTTGCCCAGCCGTCGCCCGAATTCCATGCGGCGATATTGTCAACCGCGATGCCGCCTGCTTGGTCAAACAGACCGCCGACGATGAGATCGCCGTTGTAGACCCCCAGTGCGTTCACCAGAGTACCCCAAGTGGAGGAATTTCGCGTAATCCCCGTGCACATCGGGGCCCAGTCTGCTTCCTCCCACCTGGCGATCTTGTTTGCCCGGTGTCCCCCGGCTGTGGTGAAGGCTCCTCCTGCGATCAGGGCTCCGTCATAGACGGCCCATGCGACGATGGTATCGTTCATTCCACTTCCCAAGGCCCACCAGCGGGTGCCGTCCCACCTGGCGATGCCCGCGCAATCGACGTCGCCGGCCATGCTGATCAGTCCGGCAACGACGAGATCATCGTTGAAGATGGCTAGGGCGAACCCCACGCCAGAGTGGCCGGCACCAACCGGGGACCAGTTTTCCCCATCCCAGCTGGCGACCATCGGAGCGTCTACATTGCAGCCACTCACCTTGGAAAAGCCGCCTGTGATATACAAGTTGTTGTCGTGAACAGCCAAAGCGAGAACGTCATCGGAATTACCGCACAGACTTCCCCCCACGGCCTGCCAGCCATCGCTGTCGTTGTATCGAGCAATCGCCTTGGCCGGTATCCCGCCGGCGGTGGCGAATTCCCCTCCAACGATCAGCTCATCCTGGTACACGGACAGGGCCAGCACGCGAGGAGACACCGATTGGCCGCCCAGACCGCTTCCCAGCGGCGACCAGTTACCGCCGTTCCAACGCGCGATGCAGCTGGCGGCGGAACCGTCCGCAGTCGTGAATGTGCCGCCCGCGACAAGCTCACCTTGCCAGGTCATCAGAGTGCGGACTGCATCGTCCATTCCGGTACCCAACGGTCCCCAGTTGGCGCCATCCCATTGGGCTGTGCGGTTCGCAGAAACGCCGCCGGCCGTCGTGAAGCGTCCGCCTGCGACAAGCCTGCCCTCATGCACCGCAAGCGCGTACACATAGTGGTTCATCCCGCTGCCAAGTGGTTGCCAACTGCTACCGTCCCAGCGAGCGATGTAGTTGACGGTTTCTCCACCTATCGACACGAACTCGCCGCCGGCGATCAGTTGGCCGTCATAGACAGCCAGAGCGTAAACAGGGCTGCTGAAGCGGTTTCCCAGCTGCTGCCAACTGCTGCCGTTCCAGGCGGCGATGTAGTACGTCAGGAGGCCTCCGGCATACCGGAACTCACCGCCGGCGATCAACCGCCCATTGAACACAGTGAGCGCATAAACGCTTTCCGTTTCCGAGAGTCCGGGATCACCCCAGCCCCCAAGCCAATGTGCAGGGCACTCCGCCCGAGCGGCGACTGCTCCGCAAGCGATTGCTCCACCGAGCGAAAGCACCATCGCCAACCGCCGGGGAGCGTGTGTCAACCATCTGAAGAAGGTGTGGTGGCAGCGGGTCGAGTAGATCTCCCGCCTCGGCCTTGATGTGTCCATGCTCATGCTTCGCCCTCCGTTCACGGGATCGGATCGGGGCAACCTCCAAGAAAGGGGCCATCCACACCGCGGCGCGCCTGGCGGATACGCATTGCCATGACGGTACTCATTCCTCTATAGGTCTCGACATAGCCCCGCCCGGCAACACCACCGGATCGTCCCCTCACTAAAGCGATGTGTTCCGGCTAACCTCGGCCCGCCACGTGGCAGTTCAAGTTCGTATAGTCTACCGCGTACCCTTTCACGACACAAGGGTGAAATCGCGAAACCGGTAATTGCCGACCATAAAGAGTATTCGTTGTCTGCCGGGGTGCTGCTCCCCGCGCAGAATGTGCCAATGAGTGTCTGGGGACGCGGCAGAGCTGCTTGCTCAATAAGGTTCCCGCCGAAGACCGGAAGGTGATCAGTGAGACCTTCGAGCACCACGTGGGGCCGTTGGCCTGAACGGAATCGATGCGGAGGGAGTTATCCTCACGGATGCTCCCTCCGCTCCTCCCGTTTTCCTGTCTGGCTGATCCCCGAAAGCTGATAGCTGACAGCTTCCCGGTCAATCCGCACAGTTCGGATCCGCTGGCACATCCGGGCCGCTCAGGCAGCGCTGGAAGACGGCGAAGTCGGACTGGTCGACGTCGGCGTCAGTGTCGAAGTCACGATCATCACAGCCGCTGCCATAGACGTACCCCGGGCCGGAAGCGCAGGATTCGAAAGTCTGGTAATCCGCCTGGTCGACGTCGCAATCGCCGTCGTAGTCGGCCGGGATGGCCGGGCACTCGGGAATCACCCAGAACCCGCCGGTTAGCCTGTAGCTGCCGCCGGTCATCGGTTGCGGATGATTTCGGGCGTCGGGCTGACCGATCGTGCCGCTCAGCGTGTAGTTGCCGCCTGCGCTGGCGTTCGCCGGTCCGGCCCCGCCGCCGTCGATGGTGTGCCAGTCGATGGCGTAGTCCTGGGCGAGGGCTGTGCGTACGGCGAGAGCCGACAGTATCAACACCGATCGGATCGTGATCACACTGACTCGGTTCATCGGGCACCTCCAATCTGCCGCTGCTCCAGGCTGTTTACGAGGGATTCCAGGCTCGCAAGACGCCGCTGAGTCTCGGCCATTTGTGTCTGGAGGTCTGCGATCTGGCTCTCTTTCTCCTCGATCACCGCCTGCTGGGCTTTGACTGCCGCCATGAGGAAGGTGGTATAATCAGCGAGGCTCACGGCTTTGCCGCCCGGGCTGAGAATCTCGGCGGGCGACTCCTCCGCAATGACACCCAGGTGCTGTGTGCGCCGTTTATCATATGCGTATCGATAGCGCACCACTTCCGTCGCGGTCAGCTTGGCCAGGATGTCTTGGTATTCCGGCGGTTCTAGGGCGGCGATGTCACGCTTGAACTCCCGAGAGCTGAATACAGCCCAGCTGTTCGCGATTGCTGCCGTCCCATCGCCCGGCTCGCCCACTTGCAGGAGTATATGAGACGGTGGTGTATACTCAAGGATCTCATTGACGGGGGCCGTACCCTCTTGCCCGCCGAAAGAGTAGATCTTACCGGTCTCGGCGACTGCGGCACTCGCTAAGTTGAACCTGTCCGAAGGTAGGCGGGCCGTCATGACAACAGCATCTTGCGTGGGGTTGTCCGGATCATATTCAAGGATCTCGTGAAATGCCGTCGTGAGGTTTACGCCACCAAAGCAGTAGATCTTACCTATGCCGGGGATCATCGCGGCGCCCATGCTGGTCCTTGCTTCCGGGAGATGGGCCACGACGAGAGCGTCCTGCTCTGGATAAGCGGGGTCGTATTCAAGAATCTCATCGAAAACCGTATCCCCATCATCGTTGTCCCCGCCAAAGCAGTAGATCTTGCCTGTAGCCGGGTCTGCGGCGCAAGCCATGCTCTCTCTTCCACCAGTAGGCAGCTTGGCCCCTGTATCGACGGCGTCTTGTTCGGGATAGGCCGGGTCATAGGCGAGGATCTCGTTGAGGATGGGTTCTGTGTCCCCGCCAAAGCAGTAGATCTTGCCCGTAGCCGGGCTGAAGGCGCAGGCAGCGTTTTCTCTTTCTAACGGCAGCCTGGCCCCCGTGTCAACGGCGTCTTGCTCGGGATAGGCCGGGTCATACGCGAGGATCTCGTCACGATAGCCGTTCCCATCGAAGCCCCCAAAGCAGTAGATCTTGCGCGTTGCGGGGTCTGCGGCACACTGGAATTCAGCCAGTCCCCAAGGCAGGCTAGCGCCCGTGTCTCTGAGTGTGTCGCTTCGCGGGTCATACTCGACGATGTCGCCAATCAGACCGGCGCCATCCCACCCGCCAAAGCAGTAGATTTTCCCCGTAGCGGGGTCTGTGGCACAGGGGAAGCGGCCTCTTGCCGGATCCAGCCTCTCGCCCTTGGGGACCAGCGTATCGCTAATCGTGAGGGAATCGCCCATGGTGCCGATGCCGACGCTTCCGGCGGTGTAGAAGATGTTGCTGCCGGAGGGAGTCCAGAGACCACTGCCCGCCGCTGTGGATTGGACACTCCCGTCCGGAAACTTGAAACCTCCAGTGGTTGACTCAATCGCGCCAGCCACGGTGAGCGGCGAGTCTGGGGAGTCCGTTCCGATGCCGACGTTGCCATTCGCCTGAAGCGACATGACGTGATGGAACGTGATGTTGTCGTTCCAGAAGAAGCCAAGTTGATGGAAGGGCTCGAAGCTACGTGGTCCGCTGATATGCCAGAAACCGCTGTTGTTCTCCAGATTGATGTGTACTTCCTGGTCGGCGGCCCTCTGGCGGAGCTCAACAGCGAGGCCACCCGGTCCATCCACCGCGATCTCAAGTGGGGCTGCCGGGTTGTTCTCCCCGATCCCGACGTGCCCGGCGTCGTCAACGAAGATCCCGCGCGTTTGCAGGGCGTAGGGTGTGGGGGTGAGAGCTTGACGGGGACTCAGCGGCGTGTGCGGATCGCTGCTGTTGCCCGGCCGGACGGCGATCTGGAGCCAGCGGGCGTCGCCGGTGAACACGCCGGCGCCGAAGTCCAGCCTCATCGTAAACAGGCCGCTGGTGACCTGCTGGTCTTCCACTCCCACGGGGTTGCCGACGGTGTTGCCGTCGATCTCCGCGTCGTAGAGCGTGAACTGCAAATCATACTGGCCATTGGCCGGGCTGCCGCCGTCGGTCAGCCGGCCTTGGTAGGTGAACGCTGTGCCCACAGGTGTCTGAGCACTTGCCTGAGGTGGAACGGGCACCAACACGGCGGTCGCAGCCAACAGGGAGAGTAACTGTCTAGGGCGCATGATCTGATCCTCCTTTCGCAACCGTGAATGCGTGAGATGAATACGCTTCTTCATGGGCCGCCCGTGTTCACGGGCAGTCCCTCCTGGACAGATTTTGTATTGGCAAAACGGGTCAGCGGCTGACAGCCTACGTTAGCCTTCATCCGCTGTCACTTTCGGTCGCAAATGAAAGGCGGTTCCTATTGTCGCACCTACGGTTCCGTTTCGCAAGCACGAAATCTGGATTCTGTCTCACGGCAACGCGGGGCAATCTAAGCGTGATTCAGACTTGGAGAGGGGACCACGCCAACCCAGGTGGGCCGCGGGAACAGGGGCGTCCCACCTTGAGGGAGCCTCGGAGGCAAGAACATGAAGGAACAAAGCGATGAGGAA
>JAFGJR010000153.1 GCA_016928975.1 Sedimentisphaerales bacterium
CGACATCGTGATCTACGTCCCGCAGGAGAAGCTGCTGGTCAGCGGCGCCGTCGTCTATCAACGCGGCCACCTGCCCGAGATCGGCGAGACCTCGCAGCTCGACGATGTGTACCGCCACATCCAGGTCCTGGATGATCTCCTCGCCGACAACGTGCGGATCGACCACGTGATCCCCTCGCACAGTCCCCTGCTGAGCCGCAACGACCTGCCCCCCGTCCGCGACTACTACCAGCGCATGCTCGCCGAAGTCCAGGCCGCCCGCCGGCAGGGCCAGACCCTGGAGCAGACGATCGCGAGACTGACCACGCGTGCCATGTTCCCCGTCTTTCGCGATCCGCCCCCCGGCCACTGGGCCCACGGCGTGCAAGAACGCAACGTCAGAAACCTCTGGCGCATCCTGAACGAGAACGAGCCTCAGCCACAGCCGCAAGACGCCCGACCCTGACGTCCCCAGAGGAGCTGCCCCCGCGACGACATATGGCGGCGATCGGATTGCCGATTGCAGAACAGGGTTGCGAGCGTATAATGAACGGCGTGGAGCATCTTGCCGATAGACTGGCAGGTATGGTATAATGGCCGACGATAGGATGAACGCAGCTATACAGGCGATAAGCAGGTATGCAGTGCCAGATTTGCAATAAGCGAACCGCAACGATCCACCTGACGGAGATCAGCGAGGGGGTCCGCACGGAGATGCACATTTGCGAGCAATGCGCCGCGGATCAGGGGATTGCGCCCCAGAGTCAGATGTCGATCAACGAGCTGCTGAGCCACCTGCTGGCGTCGCAGCCGGCGGATGATGAGATTTTTGGGCCGGCGGACCAGGAGGGCACGTGTCCGAGTTGCGGGTTCTCCTTGGCCAGGCTTCGCAAGGAGGGGATGCTCGGCTGCCCGGAGGATTACGACGTGTTCGAGGCGGCGTTGCTGCCGCTGATCGAGCGGGCCCACAATGGCCATACGA
The DNA here is from genome assembly GCA_016928975.1 of Sedimentisphaerales bacterium. The sequence goes on from JAFGJR010000153.1 coordinate 962, forward strand.
CTCACTGCGGCAAGGTGCCGTCCAAGACGCCGCAGAATACCAAGAAGCTGATGCAACTGACGAACTTGCGGCGGCAGTTGGAGGCGGCGGTTCGCGACGAGGATTATGAGCTGGCCGCCAGGCTCCGTGATGAAATCAAGCACCTGGAATAGAGTGGCGGCACACGCCGCAGGGATGAGGCATACGCGACGACGATGAGACTCACCGATATCAGCAGCGACATCAACGACTGGTTCAGCGGCAGCGGGCCCCTGGCCGATATCGTCATATCCTCCCGGATTCGTCTGGCCAGGAACCTCGCGGGGCATCGATTCCTCGGCAACTGCTCCGACGACGAGAAGGCCAAGATCCTCAACGAGCTCAAAAGCGTGCTGATGTCCCTGGACCTCGGTGATGAGGTCTTCTACGTCAGCGTGGACAAGGCGTCGAGCCTCAATCGCGACCTGCTCGTCGAGCGCCACCTGATCAGCCGCCACCACGCCCAGGCCAAAGGCCCGCGCGGCGCCGTCATTGCCCACCACGAGTTCTTCACCGCCATGCTGAACGAAGAGGACCATCTGCGGATGCAGGTGCTCAAGGCGGGCTGCCAGCTTACGGCGTGCGCCGAGCAGATCGACCGCATCGACGACATGATCGAGCAGAAGGTCGATTACGCGTTCAGCCCGCGATTCGGCTACCTGACCGCGTGCCCGACCAACCTCGGCACCGGGATCCGCGTCTCGGTGATGCTTCACATGCCGGCGCTGAAACTCACCGGCCAGATCGAGAAGTTCCTCAACGCGGCCAAGGACATGAACCTGGCCGTACGCGGCCTCTTCGGCGAGGGCAGCGAGGCCGTCAGCGACCTCTACCAGCTCTCCAACCAGGTCACCCTCGGACTCAGCGAGAAAGCCATCGTCTCGCACTTCGAGCAGGTGGTCATCCCGGAGGTCGTCGAGTACGAGAAGGCCGCCCGCCAGCAGCTCTTGACCAGCCAGGTGGACGCCCTCGACGACAAGATCTCCCGCGCCATGGCCCTGCTCCAGAACGCCCACTTGATCAGCTCACAGGAGGCCTTGTTCCTGCTGAGCCATCTGCGCCTCGGCCTGAACATGCACGCGCACATGGGTGCCTCCACGCCGGCCATTCAGCGTCTCTGCGCCCTGCGCAACGGCACCGAGGCGGACGACCAGCACGGCCTGTCCATCCGAACCATCAACCGGCTCTTCATGCTCACCCTGCCCGCCCACCTCCAACTCAACTACGGCCAATCTCTCGACGCCGCCCACCGCGACGCCCTCCGAGCCAAGATCATCCAAGAAGCCCTCACCCGCAACTCCTGACCCCGCCCCGCACCCTCTAACACGGATTTCACACGGATCGTCAACTGTGAGCCGACCACCGACTGCCGATCCCCTCACGCGTAGACGCAGGGCCGGAGAAAAACCGCCACGCGCACAACTCGCGCCCTGCCCCGTCACTCTCGCGTCAACCGGAAGAAGTGCCGTGCCGCTTCAGACTCCCCGTACCCTGGGCAATCGGAAAGATGAGGAGGTGACGGATCGCCGCGCGAAAAAGGATTATGCCCAATGCCTTCGCAAGCTCTCGGACCAGATGTATCCCGACGCCGAGGTCGTCGTGGTGGTGCAGGACAATCTCAACACGCATTCGCCGGCCTCGCCGTATGAGGCGTTTGAGCCGGCCGAGGCGAAGCGGCTGGCCGAGCGATTCGAGTTCCACTACACGCCCAAGCATGGCAGTTGGCTGGACATGGCGGAGATCGAATTGGGGATCTTGGGTCGCCAGTGCTTGTCACAACGTATCGACAACATCGATGAGCTGCGCCGACAGACCGCCGCATGGGAGAAACGACGGGATGGAGCCCAAGCCAAGGCGAACTGGCAATTCACTACGGCAGACGCCAGAACCAAACTGAAACGCCTTTATCCCTCAATCGAGGAGTAATGGAGCACTAGGATGCGTTGGTGAGTCACATGACGGTACTCAGATACTTGTATCGGATTGAAGAACGACATTCCCAGAAATCCTGTTCAAGATTGGCGCGACACTGGTCATTGGGGTACCTGTCTATTGGCAGGTGGCCTTTCTCTGGTGGCTATGGCCTTCCCATATGGATGTTAGGGCGACCTTCTCGAAATTCATTCGGGAGGCTGCACCGAGGAAGGATGTGATAGCCACGAGAGACCCAGACAGGATCTATCAGAACGGCTTGCCGGTCGGCAATATTGTTGGGAGTGTCAGGGAAGTCGATGGAGACATGATCTTTGAGAAGACAAGTGAGGCGTCTGCTTTGAAGAAGGATGCCCCCTTCGAGTTCAAATGAGACAGGCTCCAAATCGTCAGGGTTGGACAAGCATCGCGTGTCAGCCGGACTTGTTCATGATCGACGGACAAGGGGTGGCGCATCCTCGGCGGCTGGGACTGGCCGCGCATCTGGGCTTGTTCTTCGACCGGCCCACCATCGGCTGTGCAAAGAGCCGCCTGATCGGCACGTTTGATGAGCCTGACCTCAAGAAGGGGGCGTACAGCCCTCTCCGCGACGGCGATGAGACAATCGGGGCCGTGGTCCGCACGCGGGCTGCCGTCAAGCCGGTCTTCATCTCGGTCGGCAACAAGTGCACTCTGGAGGACGCGATCCGTGTCACCCTTGCCTGTGCCACGAGATATCGCCTCCCCGAACCCACGCGCTTGGCGTATCAGGCCGTGAGTCGGCTCAAGTCATAGGTCCGATAGGTCCTATCGGTCCTGTTCGTCGCTCCCGAAATCGCCTCTTGAAAGCGAGCCATTCTTTCTGTAGAAGGGAACCTTTTAGCGGGTTGTGACGTAGTTTGGGAACGCGTCGCGTGCGACGCACATAAAGACCAGTCCATCCGGCTGGGTAGGGTCTGGGAAATCTACGATATCTGTAAGCTTAGTTGGGGAAAGTCTTTATGGCAGCGGATGTGAAGCAGATCGGCGCCCTGGTCCAGCAGAAGAGCGACTTCATCCGGACCTTGTTCGCCGAGCTCGACAAAGTGATTGTAGGTCAGCGGTACATGCTGGAACGGATGCTCATTGGCCTGTTGGCGAATGGGCATATTCTGTTGGAGGGCGTCCCGGGCTTGGCCAAGACGCTGGCGGTCACGATCCTGTCCCGGGCGATCGATGCGGACTTCCGCCGGATTCAGTTCACGCCGGACCTGCTGCCCGCCGACCTGATCGGCACGCAGATCTACCGCCAGTCGGACGGCCAGTTCGTCACCCGCAAAGGTCCCATCTTCGCGAACATCATCCTGGCCGACGAAATCAACCGCGCCCCGGCCAAGGTGCAAAGCGCGTTGCTCGAAGCGATGCAGGAACGCCAGGTCTCCATCGGCGAGCAGACGTTTCCCATGCCGAGTCCCTTCCTGGTCCTGGCGACGCAGAACCCAATCGAGCAGGAGGGAACCTATCCGCTTCCCGAGGCGCAGCTTGACCGGTTCATGCTCAAGCTGAAGATCGACTACCCTAACAAGGAGCAGGAGCGGCTGATCCTCGACCGCATGGCGGTGACCGATAAGAAGTTCGATATCAAGCCAGTGATCCGGCCCAAGGACATCGCCGAGGTCCGAGCGATTGTCGACGAAATCTACATCGACGAGAAGGTCAAGGACTACATCGTGGACATCGTCTGTGCCACGCGGGACCCGGCCAAGTACGGCTTGAAGCTGAGCAACTTCATCAGCTACGGTGCCTCGCCGCGTGCGACGATCTACCTGGCTGTTGCCGCCAAGGCCCACGCCTTCGTTCAGCAGCGAGGTTATGTCACGCCGCAGGACATCAAGAGCGTCGGGCCCGATGTGCTGCGACATCGCGTGATCCTCAGCTACGAGGCTGAGGCCGAGGACAAGACCAGCGAAGATATCATCAAGACGATCTTCGACAGCATCGAAGTGCCGTAACCAGTTTGAAGTTTGAAGTGATCCGACTTCACACTTCAAACTTGAAGCTTGACACTGACGTATGATTCCAGAAGACCTGATCAAGCGAATAAGACAGATTCAGATTTACAGCTCCCGCGCGGTCAACGCCAGCTTCGCGGGCCAGTATGAGAGTGTTTTCAAAGGCCGGGGAATGCAGTTCGACGAGGTCCGCGAGTACACCCCCGGCGACGACATCCGTGCTATCGACTGGAACGTCACCGCGCGTACGGGCAAGCCCTTCATCAAGAGGTTCGTCGAGGAGCGCGAGATGACGGTGCTGTTCGCCGTCGATCTCAGCGCCTCGGGCGAGTTCGGCACGGTCGATAAGATGAAGAACGATCTGGCGGCGGAGTTCTGCGCCGTCCTGGCGTTCGCAGCGGCCAAGAACAACGACAAGGTCGGCCTGCTCATCTTCACCGACCGCATCGAGCTGTTCATCCCGCCGAAGAAAGGCAGCCGGCACGTCCTGCGCCTGATCCGCGAGCTGCTCGCCTTCCAGATGCCCAAGCGCAAGACGGATATCCCACTGGCGCTGGACTACGTAGCGAGGGTGCTGCGCCGGCGCGCCACGGTATTCGTGGTCTCGGACTTCATCGAGGCCGCGTTCAAGAAGCCGTTGAGCCTGCTGAACAAGCGTCACGACGTGATCGCCGTGCCGGTCCGCGACCGGGTGGAGATTGCCATGCCCTCGGTGGGCCTGATCGAGGTGCAGGACGCTGAAACGGGCGAGATCATGCTTGTCGACACCTCCAGCCGGAGGTTCCGCAGCCAGTACGGCGAAAGCAGCTCGCACAGGTTCGACGAGCTGAAGGGCACGCTGCGGTCCTGCAACGTGGATTTCATTCCGATCACGACGGACAAGCCGTACGTGAACGACTTGATTCAGTTCTTTCATATGCGGCATCGACGGCGTTGATAGGGACAAATGGCTACTGACTCTCAGGTATTCAACATAGATCTCTCCGGGTGGCAGCGGCAAGCGCAGCTTGCCGATGGCGAATGGGCAAACCATCGGCAAGCTGCGCTTGCCGCTGCCACCCAGTCGTTGATGCTGATGAAGAGCAAACAGGTGAGGCGATAGAAAGCGATGGCAGAAAAGCTGGATTTCTCACTTCCACAGAAGAAGTCAGGAGGTTCGGCGGCAGGCGTGTTCCCGACCGTGTTGCTCGTCGTGCTGGTTATCCTGACAGCCGTAACCCTGGTGGTCACACTCTCGTCACGGCGAGGCGGCTCTGCGGCGGCGACCCGGGGACTCTCCGCTCAGCAGGTTAAGGAGTTGGCGTCGAAACTGATGCAGCGGAACCTGTATCCGCAGGCGGCCGCCGCCTGGCAGGACTATCTGGCAACCGCCAGACTTGGTGCTGAGGAGCGAGCGCGGGTACATTTCCAGATTGGCGTCCTGCTACAGAAAGCCGGGCTCTATGGCCAGGCCGTCGAGCATTTCTACCGCAGCGAAGTGGCGGCCAAGGTCAGCGAGCTTGGTCCGCAGATCAACGATCACGTCAAGGAGTGCTTCGAGAATCTGGGCGAGTTCTCCGCGCTGCGCTACGAGGTGATGGATCGCACCAGCATGACGCCTTCACAGCCCGCCGGCGGCAAAGTCGTCGCTGAGATCGGCGCCGAGAAGATCACGGAATCGCAGTTGGACGCGCTGATCGAAGAGAACATCGAGAACCAGTTGACGCCGATGAAATCTTTTATGACGCCGGAGCAATTCAACGAGCAGAAGAAGCGGGCGCTGGAGCAGTCTCGCGATCCGCAGGCGAAACAGGAGTTCCTGCAAGGCTGGCTGGCCCAGGAGATTCTGTATCGCCAGGCGTTGCAGGACCAGTTGACCGACAAGCCGGAGGTCAAACGCGTGGTGCATGAGCTGATGCGAGGCGCCCTGAGTCAGCAGTTGATGAATGAGCAGCTCGCGTCGCGCATCCATATTACAGATGGCGATGTGCAGACATATTACACCGCCAACAAAGACCAGTACGTCGAGCCCGAGCGTGCGAAGATTCGTCACATTCGTGTGAAGGATGAGGGACGAGCCAAGGCGTTGTTGAACGGGATCGCCCAGGGTGAGGATTTCGCCGAGCTGGCCAGGCAATCGTCGGAGGACGAGAGCACCAAGGCCAACGGCGGCCTGATCCAGGGCGATGTCGTCAAGGGCCCTTCGGTCACCGGCATCGGCGACTCGAACGAGATCAACGCCGCGATTTTCGCCGCCGGTCCGCCGGCGGTCCTGGACAAGCCCTTCAAGACCGATAAGGGCTGGGAGGTGATCAAGGTCGAGGAGAAGCATCCGCAACGGCAGAAGAGCTTCGATGAGGTCCGCCAGCAGGTGACGATGCAATTATTGCGGCAGAAACGCGAGGACGTACAGCGTGAGTACATCCGGGAAATGATGGACAAGCACGGCGTGATCATTCATACCTCCGTTCTGGCGCCTGCCCGGCAAGCCGACCTGAACGCCCCGGCGCCGAAGCCTTAAGAGACTTTGACGAATGAGAGTACACCGAGAACTACTGACATGTCCTTCCCGCGAAAGCGGGAATCCAGGAACGTATCGGGCCGTCCTCGACCCCCGCCCCCGATCAGGTCGAAGGCAGGCTCTGCGCGGGGGTGACATGATTGGCGTGCTTGCCTGCGTAGTTGTGCTGCTGGTCGTTGCGGGGTGTGGAGAGGATTCGAAGGATACCGCGGGCAAGGCCAAGTTCGAGGTGGACAAGGTCTATGAGCGCGGCCCGGCGTCGGTCCATGTCCGGCTGGACAAGGCGAAGATGACCATCGCCGACACCGTCCTGCTACAGCTTGAGGCGAGCGTGGCCTCGGGATACGAGATGCAGATGCCGAAGGTGGACAAGGTCCTCGAAAACTTCGGCATCGTAGACTGGGACAATCTCGGCAACAAGTTGGATGACAAGAACAATGTCGTGACGACGCATCAGTATCGGCTCGAGCCGTTCCTGTCGGGCAAGTACGATATCCCTGCGTTCACGTTCCAGTTCCACGATGTCAATGATCCCGACTCCCAGCACGAGCTGGCCAGCGAGCCGATTCCGGTGGAGGTGACTTCCCTGCTGGGCGATCAGCGGGCCAAGCTGGTGATCGAGGACATCGAAGGTGTCGTGGAGATGCCCAAAGGGGCCGTGCGATGGTGGCTCTGGGTCCTTGTGCTGCTCGGCGTTGCGGCAGTCCCGGCGGGATGGCTTGTCCTGCGCAGCAGGCGAGCGAGGGAGTTGGTGCGGATCTTCAAGCCGGCGCACGAAGTCGCGTACGCGCGACTGCGGGCGCTTGTCGCCGAGGACCTGATCGAAGCCGGTCGAATCAAGGAATTCTACGAGCGGATCAGCGGCATCCTGAGGCACTACATCGAGGACCGCTTCGATCTGCACGCACCGGAGCGCACGACGGAGGAATTCCTGGCCGAGCTACGGTTCACGGAAGTGCTATCATCAGCGCACAAGGAGGTGCTCGGTGAGTTCCTGACGCACTGCGACCTGGTGAAATTCGCCAAGCATCAGCCGACGACGGAACAGGTTCAGAGGACGTTCGATCTGGTGAAGGATTTCATCGAAAAGACCCGTTCTGACGAGCGCAAGGTGGATGTAACGGACAAGATGCAGGAACCGGCTGTGCCTGAGACCGGCGGTGTGGGGCTCGCCCCGCCCGGAAAGTGAGATTGAGGTGGCGTAGATGCAGTTGTATTCACCCTGGGCATTGTCGCTGCTGCTTGTGCTCCCCCTGCTGGGGTATCTGCTGCTGCGCAAGAGGCGTGGAGTGGCAGTGAAGTTCCCCAGCCTGGTGGACATGCGGCGTTGCCCGGTTTCGTGGCGGTTGCGGCTGCGGCCGCTGTTGATCGCGGCTCGACTACTGTGCCTGGCCCTGCTGATCCTCGCGTTGGCCCGGCCGCGAAAAGGGACTGTCATGTCCGAGATCTCCACGGAAGGTGTCGCCATCGAGGCAGTGGTGGATCATTCCGGCAGTATGGGCACGGAGATGGACTACGATGGCGAGAAGCTGAATCGGCTGGAAGTGGTCAAGCGGGTCCTGGCGGACTTCATCGAGGGCGACAAAAAGGGCCTGGGCGGCCGGCCGGGCGACCTGATCGGGCTGGTGACGTTCGCCCGCTACGCCGACACGACCTGCCCGCTGGTCATCAGCCATAACGTATTGACGGAGTTCCTCAAAAAGACGGAGATCGTGACGATGCGAAACGAGGACGGCACGTCGATCGGCGATGCCATCGCCCTGGCGGCGGCGCGACTGAGAAAGGCGGAGGAGGAAATCCATCGCCGCAACACGAGTCTGGGCTTCGGCGACGGGTCGTCGGAACGCGTGAAGGACAATTTCAAGATCAAGAGCAAGGCCATGATCCTGCTGACGGACGGCCGCAACAACATGGGCCAGTACGATCCTCTGGCGGCGGCCGAGCTGGCGAAGCAGTGGGGGATCAAGGTCTACACGATCGGGATCGGTTCGGGTATCGGGTATGCGACGGTGCAAACGCCGCTTGGGACGTTCCGCGTGCCGGCGGAGCAGGAACTGGACGAGAAGCTGCTCAAGGTGATTGCCGAAAGAACAGGCGGCTTCTATAGCCGGGCCGACGACGCCGACTCGCTGCGAAAGGTTGTGAAGAAGATCGATGAGCTGGAGAAGACGGAAGTCAAATCGGTGCAGTACATGCAGTACGCGGAGCACTTCGGCCGGCTGACCCTGCCCGCGCTCGTGCTGCTGGGCCTGGAGATGCTCGCGAGCTGCACGGTTTTCCGAAAGATCCCATGAATCTTGGCAATGACAACGCGTTGTGGCTGTTGTTTGCGGTGCCGGCGGTGCTGATCCCGGCATATGCCTGGTGCTTCTGGCGAAAGGCCGTGGCGCTTCGCGTCCTGGCCAGCCACGAGATGCTTCGCAAGATCAACAGGGGCGCGAGTCTGCAAAAGCAGGTGCTCAAGGCAGGGTTGCTGATCCTGGCTTTCATCAGCATCGTGCTGGCGTTGACCGAGCCGAAGTGGAATCCGCAGCCGCAGCAGATTCGCCGCCAGGGCCGCGACGTCGCGATCCTCCTGGACACGTCACGGTCGATGCTGGCCGAGGACATCAAACCCAACCGGCTCGAACGCTCGAAGATCGCCATCTCTGATTTACTGGAGGTCCTGCGGGGCGACCGGGTCGCGATCCTCACGTTTGCCGGCAACGCGACGGTGAAGTGCCCATTGACACAGGACTACGCATTTGTTCGGATGGCCCTGGCGGATATCTCCACGGAGAGTTCCAGCCGGGGTGGAACGATGATCGGCGACGCGATTCGCAAGGCGGCCGAAGACGTGTTCGACAAACAGAGCCGACAATACAAGGACCTGATCCTGATCACGGACGGCGAGGACCACGACAGCTTCCCCATCGAGGCGGCGAAGAAGGCCGCCGAAGAAGGGATTCGGATCATTGCCGTCGGCCTGGGCGACGACGCGACCGGCTCGCGAATCCCGATCACCGGGCCGAATGGCGAGAAGACGTTTTTGAAGTACAAGGGCCAGGAGGTATGGTCCAAGCTCGGCAGCGACGCGTTGCGCGAGGTCGCCTACGCCACCGACGGCGGCAAGTACCTGTCGGTCGGGCCGGGCATGACGATGGACCTGGGTCGGATCTACGAGGACCTGATTGCCTCGGCGGAGAAGCGTGAGCTCGAATCCGCGACCATGATGAAGTACGATGAGAAATTCCAGGTTTTCATCGCCCTGGCGGTTGCACTGCTGGTGAGTGAGGTGTTGATCCGTGAACGCAAACGTGTGGCGTAACTGCGTATTGGTTCTGTTGATCTTAGCGTCGGCTCGGGTGACGCGGGGGGAGTCTGCTCGCGAGGCGGTTCAGCAGGGCAACCGGCTGTTCGGCGATTCGAAGTACACCGACGCGATCAACAGGTACAACGAGGCGCTGATCGAGCAGCCTCAGGCGCTGGAGCCGAAGTTCAACAAGGCCAATGGCTACTATCGCATGGACGATCTGGGCGAAGCGATGGACCTGTATCGGGAGGTGGCGGCTGACAGCAAGGACATGGCGCTGGTCGCCAAGGCCAAGTACAACCTCGGCAACTGCTTCTTCCAGCGGGGTTCCAGGCAGCGGGACTCCGACCTGCAAAAGGCCCTCGACGACATGAAGACGAGCATCACGTATTGGCGGCAGGTCCTCGACATCGATCCGAAAAACGAGAAGGCGGCGAAGAACATCGAGGTGGCCCGCCTGACCATCAAGGACATCATGGATCAGTTGAAGAAGCAGCAGGGCCAGCAGAATCAACAGGATCAACAGAACCAGCAACAGCAGGGCCAGCAGAACCAATCGCAGCCTCAGAATCAGAACGACCCGAACCAGCCGCAAGACCCGAATCAGGCCAAGCAGCAGCAACCGGAACAGGAACAAGAGCAACAGCAGCAGGAGCAGCGAATGGCGCCGGATGCGACGGCGCAGGAAATCCTCGACAAGGAGCAGCAGCAGAAAAAGGATCGCGAGTACCTGCAAAGGGCGCAATATCAGCAGGTGGACAAAGACTGGTAGCATGAATCGTCTGTTCACATACACCTTCTGGTCAGTGCTTCTGACGCTGTCCGCGGCGGCCGGCAGCCCGGCGGCCGTGCGCGTCTACGCCAAAGTGGACGCGGACACGGCCATCTTCCCCGGCGACCAATTCGTGTATTCCATCGTGGTGGAAGGCGGGAGCCGGCCGGACAAGATCGATATCTCGCCGCTCGCGGCGTTCAATCCGCGATCGGCAGGCAGCGGGACGTCGATGCAGACGGTGAACGACCGGACCACGATCAGCTACTCGGAGAACTACGCGATCACCGCGAGCAAGGCGGGCAAGATCAGCCTGCCTGGCGTGACTGTGACGGTGGACGGCCGGCCGCACACGACCAATCCGGTCGAGGTGACGATCTCCCAGCCGGGCACGACGGATCGCATCTCCGTGGAATTCACGACCTCCGAGACGCGATGCTATGTGGGCGAGCCCATTGTGATGACGGTCAAGTGGATCATCACGGCCCGCGTGGAAGGCGGCGCATTCGATGTCCCGGTCTTCCAGTCGGAGGACTTCTACATCGAGGACCTGTCCGACCCTGTGGCCGCCCAGACCTCGCAACAGGTGGCCATTCACGGTGTTCCGGTCACGATCACGGCGGATCGTCAGTCCGTCAAGGGCATGGACGCCCAGATCATCTCGTTCAGCAAGATCCTCATTCCAAAGCGTGCCGGTCACATCCGGCTGGACCCTGTCACCGTCTCGACGAACATGGCGGTCGGCCGTGTGCGAACGGGCGATTGGTTCAACCCCATCCAGACCAAGTACAGCCGCGTCTCCGTGCAGTCCGATCCGGTCGAGCTGGAGGTCCTGTCGCTACCGGAGGTGGGCAAGCCGCCCCAGTTCTACGGCCTCGTTGGGCAGTACACGATCTCCGCATCCGCCACGCCGACGAAGGTCAACGTGGGCGACCCGATTACACTGACCATTCGCATCGGCGGCAATCCGTATCTCAAACCCGTGCAGTGGCCGCAGTTGGAGCAGATCCCGGAGCTGGCCGACAACTTCAAGATTCCCACTGAGAAGGCGTCGCCCATCGTCGAGAATGGAACCAAGGTGTTCACGCAGACGATTCGGGCCAACAACGATCGCGTCGCGCAAATCCCGTCGATTCCGCTGGGGTACTTCGATCCCCAGAAGGGCCGGTACGCGGTCGCCAGGACGGACCCCATCAAGCTGGAGGTCGCGCCGACGAAGGTGCTCACGAATGCCGACGTGCAGGGCACCGGCTTTGCGCCGGTCAATCGGGAGGTGGAGGCGATTCGCAAGGGCCTTTCGGCGAACTACTACGGGCCGGAGGTCCTGGTCGATCAGGGCCTGTCGCCTCTGGCCGTGATTGTCAGTCCCGCCTACATGGCACTGTGGTCGATCCCGTTGATCGGCTTCATTGCCAGCACGGCTGCAAGGGTCGCAATGCGGACCAGCCCTGAGTCCATCGCGCGCAAGCGCGGACGGCAGGCTCGCAGCGCGGCGGTGGGGCAGTTGAGGAGGGTCGTGTCGGCCGATCCGAAGGTGCGGCATGAGTTGCTCGCGTCTGCGATGAGAAGCTACATCGGCGACCGCTTCGATCGCGTCGCCGCCTCCCTTACGGCCGATGACTGCTATCACATCGTCGCCGAGTCCACCGGCGATACGCAGGCGGCGGCGCAGTACAAGGAGATCGTGGCCGCCTGTGAAGCATCGAGGTACGCGTCGGTCGGCGGCGATATCGGAACGGACAACGTGACCCAGGCCATCCAGCTCATTGGACAGGTAGAGAAGAAATCGGGAAAATGAAGGCTCGCGGAATTCTTGTCATTCTGGTTGGTGCGATCGTCTCAGTGACGGCAGTCCAGGCCTGGGCCCAGTTGCCTCGCGAACAGCTCTATTCACTGCTCAACGAGGCGAATACGACGTTTCAGCAGGCCAACGCGGCCACGGACCGTCCGGATGTGGCTCGCCAGCTCTACGAGAAAACGATCCTGCTCTATGAGAGAATCATCGACCAGGGGCGGGTGCGAAATGCCGGGCTCTATTACAACCTTGCGAATGCATACCTGCTGAAGGAGGACATCGGCCGGGCGATTCTGAACTACCGGCGGGCGGCACGGCTCGACGGCGCCGACGTAAATATTCAGAAGAACCTCGCGTTCGCGCGCAGCAGGAGAGTGGATACGGTCGAGGTCGGAGCACGGAAGCGGGCGCTCGAGACTCTCTTCTTCTGGCATTATGACATCGCGCTGAGGACGAGACTGCTTCTGGCGTGCCTGTTCTTCGCGAGCCTGTGTATCGGCCTGACCGTGATCGTATGGCTTGGCCGACGCCCTGTCGCCGTGACGGTCTCGGTGCTTTCGGGCGTGCTCCTGCTCTGTTTCTTCGCGTCGATCCTCGTCGAGGCCAGTCATCGCGCAAACGCGCGATACGGCGTGATCACCGCCTCAGAGGTCCTGGCACGCCAGGGCGACGGTCCGAACTACCCGCCCAGCTTCAAAGACCCCCTGCACGCCGGCACGGAGTTTCGACTCATTGAGCAGCGTCCCGGCTGGCTCCACATCGTCCTGACCAACGGCTCCGAAGCCTGGATTCCCGACGACACCGCCGGCCTGGTGTAGAGACGCAAAATCCTGCGTCTCTACAAGTGCATCCAAGGGCCGGCGGGCAACGGAGCCCCGGTCCTATTCTGCTGCATCGCTGTTCTGCGGGAGTCTCGCCCGCCACGTGGCGGCTTCGTCGGGTTTGGGCCAGGATTCGTAGAGGCGCACCAACTGGCGCAGCGAGTCAACTGTATGCGGATGTCCGGGGCCGAGCTTGGTCTCGCGACCGTCGTACGCGTCGAGCAGTAAGGGCTCTGCCTTCTCGTACTCTTCCATGGCGATATACAACAGGGCCAATTCATGCTTGGACTCAAAACATGCGGGGTGGTCGGGGCCCAGTTTGCGCTGTCTGCCGTCCAGGGCCCGGCGGAGTAGAGATGCCGCCTCCTCGTAGCGCTGCTGCTCGCGGCGAAGGACACCGAAATCGTTGGCGGTATCCAGCGCAGCGGGATGGCCGTCGTCCAGCTTCTCTTTTCGACTCTCCAACGCTTTCTCGAATAGACGCTGGGCCTCCTCGGAACGGCTCTGCACAGTGCATAGCTTGGCACGGGTATTCGTCACCCTCAGTGTGGCCCAATTCTCCTCGCCCAGTATCTGGTTCGTGATCTTCCACGCCCTTGTCAACAATGGCTCTGCTTCATCGTACCTGCCCTGACTCAAGTACAACGTGCCACGCGCATGCAGACAGTCGGCGGTGATAAAATGCTCCTCACCCAGAATCTGCAGCGAGTTCTCTATCGCCTGGTCTAAGTATGATTCAGCCTCCTCGTATCGACCCTGAGCACAGCACAGCCAGCCAAGTCTACCCATCGTCTCCAAGGTCTGCGAATGCTGTTCACCCAGGACACGACGCTCACCATCCAGTGCTTCGTGTAAAAGTGGCTCAGCCTCTGTGTAGCGGCCTTGCAGGCGGTATAGCTCACCTAAGCTGCTCATCAATAGCAACGTCTGCATATCCTGCTCGCCGCGCACGCGGCGGCTGAGTTCCAGCCCGCGGTTGAACATCCCCTCTGCCTGGTCATAGCGGCCCTGCAAACAGTGCGCCCACGCCAGCCCCTGTATGAAAGTTGGTGAATACACATTCTCCTCGCCCAACACGCGGTGAAGAGTTGATAGTCCGTTGCGAAAGAGTTGCTCGGCCTCGTTGAAACGGCCCCGTGTACTGTACAACCAGCCGAGAATGGCCATACAATACAGCCTATCCTCATTGTCCTCGTCCAACATGGATTCCATGCCCTCCAGCGCCTCAGTCAATAGCGGCTCCGCCTCGCGGTAGCGGCTCTCCCACCAGTATACCCAGCCGACATCCCACATGGAGATAAGCGTAGCCTGGTGCCCAGCGCCAAGGTGAGCTTGATGAATCTCGAGCGTTCGCTTGAACTGCCGTTCAGCCGCTTCGTACAGACCGAGGAATGTGTATGTGGCTCCCAGTTCCCGTCGGATCGATGCTTCCACAAGCGGCCTGTCCGTGAACTTTCCCTCAAGCTTCTCCGACACGGCATCGAGGATAGAGCGAGCAGTCACATCCCGGCCCCCGGTTCTCCATAGATCGAGCGACCAAAGGACGTCTTTCCGAAGGAAATCAGAGACGGCCTGCGCCTCAGCCCGCGCATGTTCGGCTTGAACGTACATCGCCGTAGTGGCGATGAGCCCAAGAACTAAGCTCACCACAGCAGCAACGACGGCCGACGACAGGGCCACATTTCGTCGCACGAACTTCTTGAGCCTGTACGCAACGGCCGGCGGCCCGGCGACCAAGGGGGTGCCCTTGAGGTAGTTGTCGATGTCCTGTGCGAGTTCGCCGGCGGAGCTGTAGCGCCGATCCGGGATACTGTCCAAAGCCTTAAGTAGCAGTGCCTCCAGATCCTTGTCGAGCCTTGGATTCAGCCTACGCGGGCGCCTGACTTCTTCTTCGGCTATCCGACGCAGCACTACCTGGCGAGATCCGGACAGATCGTGCGGGAACTCACCGGTCAGCAGGGCAAAGAGCATCACACCCAGGCTATACACATCGGTGCGCGTGTCCAGTTCGTCCAAACGGCCGGCTGCTTGCTCGGGAGACATGTAGGCCGGCGTGCCGGCCGCTTCGCCATCTACCGATACGATAATGGCCAGATCGTCCGTGAGAAGGCTCTTGGCCAAGCCGAAATCCACGATGAAATGTCTGCCATCCTCCATGACCACGATATTAGAAGGCTTGAGATCCCGATGAATGACGCCGTTCTGATGTGCATGCTGTACGGCCTGACAAATGGTCCGCATCAGTTCGAGGATCTCGCGGTGAGTCAAACGGGCTTGTTCTACATACCGATCCAGATTCGTTCCTTCGATCAGGTCCATCGTGTAGAAATAGAGCCCTTGGTGAACGCCACTGTCGTGGACGCGCGCAATGTTCGGATGGCGCAGGCGCGCCGCCACCTCCACCTCCCTTTCGAAACGAGCGAGGGCCTTCCGTGAACTCGCTAGGCCTACATGTGGGACTTTCAGGGCGACCTCGCGATGGGTGCCGAGCTGAACTGCACGCCACACCTGGCCTTGTCCCGCTTCGCCGAGTTTGCCGAGGATCTTGTAGCCGTCGATTTCTGGGGGCGGAGCGGAGAAGCCGAACTCTTCCTCGGGTCCCATCGGTCTTGATGGGCGGGGCTCTCCCTCTTCAGTGAACCTGGCGCCTTTGTCTTGGCTCATCGGCCCTTGGCCGACGCTTATTGAGAAGAGGCGGGCAAGTTGTTGCGGCCGCAATCCGTAGGTCGATTTCTTTCTCATGAGGTTACCACCTTGACATAGGGCTCCACCCTGGACGCGGCGTATTCCAGGAGGCTAGAGGCGGAGCGTCGCCCTGCCCCTAGGAACATACGCAACCTATGCCTTCCGCTGCGCAGTTTTCAGCAAGGCCTGCATGATTTCTCTTGTTTCTTCCTCGACCGTCGTCTCCGCACTCAGAACCTGGCGGAGATGGCGTCTGATGGCTGCTTGAAGGCGCCGGGTGACCGTGACCACCATATTGGATGCCGTTTTCGTGTTCTCCAGGCCATACTTTTCGCATATTTCTGCCAGCGAAGGGGGCTCGGTGTCCTGGGCTATAGGTTCAAGAACTCGGTCACGAAACACGTTCCAGTGTGCTGTCAGGCTGTGTTCGTCGCAGTCAGTCTCCACCTCCGCCAAAACCGTGTCAAGGAGAGCCGACACCCACGCATAGTCGAAAGACTCTTTAGCGGTCAGCCCACTGACTGGCCCGATCAACTCGGTTGGGTCGATACTTTCAAGGGCGACCAGCTTGCTCTTCGGTATCCGTTTCCGCGCAATCTCTTTGCGACGTACGCTCCTGACGTATCGCACCAGCGAGGTGAGCAGGAATCTGCGGAAGCTGCCCTTTGCTTGACTTGCCTGGTAAACCAGTCCTCGGCCCAGAACCACCTCCTCGAAGAAGCCCTGCGTCAGGTCTTTGGCCGGCTCGTTCCCATAGCCTCTGTGGCGCAAGTAACAGTAGACGGGTTTCCAGTACTTCTTCAAGAGATCGTTAATGAGAGTCTCACGGTCCCCCTGGCCACCGGTCGCGATCTCTTCGATGGCGCTCCATTGCGTCGTGTGAAATGCCCTCTCGGCTCCGCCTATGCTTGTGTCGTCACGGCGTCTCATGGCGTGTGCACCTTTACCTTATGATCCATCGTGTGGCGTCAAAACGACGTCGGCGCCTCGGAGCCGACCGGTTACCGCACCTTGGCCACTAGACCCGACCCCTATTGTACCGGATCGGAGCCACGCGGAGAAGTAGAAGGTATGCATTCGTACGGAGATTTGTGGACGGACCGATTATTTGCGCAGCCGCGGGAATTCCCTGCGTAGGAAGACTATAGAGACCTTCATCGCCAACGAGGCGTGCCAGAAGGCTCGCTGACTGGAATCTTGCCTTTGGGCAGAAGGGATGGTGTAGTATGAAATGGTCAAGAGGCTACAGAAGTGGGCTGGTGTTGGCTGGATTCTCTGCTGCCATCTTAATGGGCGAAGCGAGTGCGAACGCGGATTTTACCATCGGTATTCCCACTAAGGTGTCCAATGTCAACATTTCATCGGTTGAGGTTGCCAATCCAGAGATTTCGTCCGATGGACTGACGCTCTACTTCAGTCCCGGGCCGAGTGCTGGATACGGTAGTTCGGACATTTGGATGTCGACGCGCGAAGCGACAGACGAAGATTGGAGTGTCCCGGTAAATCTTGGCCCACCCATCAACAGTTCGGCTTGTGAGGATCAGCCGAGCATATCGGCCGACGGCCTGGAGCTGTACTTTGCCGATGGCTCTTACTCGACACAGGGGCCCTACCGGCCTGGCGGGTATGGGGGTTCTGACCTCTGGGTGTCGAGGCGGGCCACAACCAATGATTCTTGGGGTGAACCTGTCAATCTGGGCCCGATCGTGAACAGCTCGGCCTCAGAGAGTGATCCGGAGATCTCGGCTGATGGGCTCTCGCTTTTCTTTCAGTCCGATTGTCCCGGTGGATATGGCTACCCGGATCTATGGGTAACAAGACGACTCTCGAAAGACAGCCCGTGGGAGAAACCTGTGAATCTTGGCCCAACTCTCAACGCCGGGCATTACGACGGCGACCCGGAGATTTCACCCGATGGTCTATCGCTGTTCTTGTGTATATATGGCCGCGTAGGTGGATATGGCGGTGTTGACCTCTGGGTGTCGAGGCGGGCCACACCCCATGATCCCTGGGCTGATCCTGTCAATCTGGGTCCGATTGTCAATGGTGCCTTTGGCGACAGTGATCCTTCCATCTCGGCCGATGGCTCTGTACTCTACTTCAGCTCCAACCGGTCCGGCTTGTGGGAAATATGGCAGGCGCCAATCGGTCCCATCGTGGACTTCAACGGCGATGGCACGGTCGACGGCTTCGAAGTCAAGGCAATGGCCAATCATTGGGGCACGGACGACACCCTGTATGACATTGGCCCAATGCCGTGGGGGGACGGTATCGTCGATGCTCATGACCTAATCGCCCTGGCCAAATACATAGGGGCGGAGGTGGACGATCCGACGCTGGTGGCCCATTGGCGACTGGATGAGACAGACGGCACCACTGTCTGTGACAGTATCGGTAGTCACCATGGGATGGTGATCGGCGTCCCGGTCTGGTGGCCAGAGGGGGGACGAGTGGACGGCGCACTGGAGTTGAGCGGCATGACCTTCATCATGGCCAGTTTTGTCCTGAATCCAGCGGACGGCCCCTTTAGTGTGCTGGCCTGGGTCAAGGGCGGACAGCCCGGGCAAGGGATCATTGCGCAGCAGGGTGGCGTCGACTGGCTGCACGTGGATGCCGCGCAAGGAAACCTGACGACCGAGTTGAGTCGCTCGCTCTGTTCCCAGATCGTGATTACCGACGGCAATTGGCATCGCGTCGGTGTCACATGGGATGGCTCCGCCTGCCAGCTTTACGTGGACGATGTCCTTGAAGCGGAGAGCACAGAGGGCGAATTGGCGAGCTCGACCGACGGCATCGTCATCGGGTGCCGAAAGACCGTGGCGGGCACGTTCTTCACCGGCCTGATCGACGACGTACGAATCTACAACCGTGCGGTCAAGCCGTAGCCAGGATTGGCCACACGCCAAACCTACAGGGGCCGGCAGGCAACGAAGCCTCCGGCCCTATTCTCATAACCCGGGTAGTGTACCGTACCGAGCTCTTACCAGGATACCACACCAGGGCGGGACGGCCAAAGACACTAATCGCCCATCGGCAATCCCTATCCATCGGCTCCGGCGGCGGGACAGGCGACTGGAAGTCTCGGTTTCGCATGACCTTCGCGGGATTGTCGGCGTGTGCCTGGAATTCGTGGAACAATCCCCCATCCGCGAGCGTCTATTGTATATGGTCGTCAGACCATGTTTCATCGTGCGGCCTCGCACGCTGGCGGACCTTGCGGCCGGGCCGTGCGAAACAAAGCCAATTGGGGGAAGTCTGATGTTTGCGGTTCGAGGTGTGAAGTGGGCGAAACAAAGCCAATTGACGCTGAAGTGCTGGGTGGCACGGGAGTTATGAGAGAACCGGCCGGCAATGGCGAAGGTGCGCATGGCACACCCTGCGAGGGGTGGGCGAGACAAACAAAGCCAATTGGGGAGGTGGCAGGTAGCACCGCCGCCTTCGGGGGCGATCCCAGCCGAGGGCGGCTGGGCTACATGAGGGATGGGCCGCCGTGCGAAACAAAGCCAATGCAAGGGAGTTTCAAGTGTAAGGCCAGAGGACGACATGCCTTGATTTCAAACCTCAAACTCCGCACTTCAAACTACCCGCGAAACGCCTTGGGGTGCCACTACGAACGAGACCGATGCCGACAAACAAACCCAATTGGCGGGTGGGCGGGATATCCCAGAACCCCACTATGCTATGGTTCCAGGTTTTCAGATCCAACGCCGGCTGTGCAAACAAACCCAATTTGGAGGGTCTATCGACGGGCAGTGGGGGCACTTGTCGTACAAACAAAGCCAAATTGCCGAGCGGGATGGGGCTTGGGGCTGCCGCTCAGTCGGAGGTTCCGCGGCGGCAGACGATCTCCTCGATGGCGCAGGCGACGACGTAGTCGGGCAGTTTCTGGAGTGTGGGTTGCGGGAGATAGGTGTCGATGATGCTTCGGTCGGGAAAGGCGCCGGCGCGACGGATCAATTCCTCGGCCAGATGCGGCAATGTCTCGTCCGACACAGTCCGAGTGGCGAGGGAGCGGGCGGTCGCCACAAGCAGAGCGAATTCGGGCCGGCTGTTGTACCAGTTGAGTTGGAACTCCAGCTCAGCGGCGGTGCGAGACGGAGCTGTGCCGAAAGTGTACTGAATGCCAATCGGGTTGTAGCTTTCCAGTCGCTCGTCGAGGAAGGCAACGCAGGCTTCACGATACGCGGGCAGCTTGTCCTCGTCCATGTCCGCGAAGCCCTGCCGCGTCACCTCTGTAGCCAGCAGCTCCTCCATCCGCGACAGCAGATCGGCGCGACGCGCCTCCATGAGCTCGTACAATCGCTCGTAGTACGCCTTCAGGACGACGGAAGCAGGAGTCACGGAGATCCCCTTGCAGTCTGGCCGGCGGGCAGGGTGAAGGTGAACGTGCTGCCGCCGGTGGGGTTGTTCTCCGCCCGGATTCGTCCGCCGTGCCGCTCGATGACCTGTTTGGCAAAAGCGAGCCCCAGGCCCGTGCCGTCCCGCTCTGTGGCCCGCGCGTTGTCGGCGCGGTAGAACTCCTCGAAGATATGTGTCAAGTCAGCAGGGGGCACGCCGATGCCCGTATCGGTGATGCTGACCCGGACGAACGAGCCGTCTTGCCTGGCGTCGATGGCCACCCGTCCGCCGGCGGGAGTGTACCTGACGGCGTTGAGCAGGATGTTCGCGATCGTCTCTTCGATGAGGACGCCCTCCCCACGGATCATGTCGATCGCCGGATCGATTTGATGATGCAGAGCAATGGATTTGCTGTGTGCCCGGTTCTGCACCAGGGCCAGGACGCTCAGGAGAGTCTTGCGCAGCGAGAATTCCTCCATCTCGAACCGCCCGGTGAGCTTCATTCGGGTCAGGGTCAACAGGGCGGTGACGAACTCCATGCACTTGATCGTGCGGCGGTGGGCACGGCCGACCATGTCTTTCTGCTTTTCGTTGAGCGGCCCGACCAGCTCGCTGAGGACAGTCTCCAGACAGCTCTGCACCGCCGCCAGATGTCCCTTGATGTCGTGAGTCACGCGAAGGACGTATTCGTTCTTGACGTGGTCTTTCTCTTCGAGCTGCGCGTTGGCTCTCTGCAGGTCCTCCTGCTGCCGGCGAAGCTGCTCGCTGATCGACGTGGTCATGTAGACGACGAGGTACAGCGTAACGGAAAAGACGAAAAGGAAACCGAAGAGGAACGTCCTGTCGCGGTACAGTTGGTGTCCGGCAAAGCCCGTCAATCCATAATGGGGGAGGATCCCAGCGCCTTCGAGGATCACGATTCCGCTGAACAGAAATACCGCCAGTGTCGCCTGGAGATAGCTCTGCCGCTTGGACCGCAGAATGCTGGCGATGATCATGTGGAAGACGAAGAAAAAGGAGAAGGGGTTCTCGACGCCGCCGGAGAAATGCAGAATGGCCGCCAGGATGAGCAGGTCGCCGGAGATCTGAAACGTGACGCTCCCCTCGACGAGAGGGGTGGCAGTCGTTGAGGGGGTGTCTGTGCCCCGCGTCTGGGCGCCGGTCCAACGGCGCAGCAGGATGTAGAGAACGAGGTTGTAAATGAGCAGCAGAGCCGAGAGGGCGTAAAGGGTCGGCGCAGGAAGCTGCACGCCCATGAACTTGTAGGAAACGAACGTTGCGGCGGCCAAAGTAGCGATCGCCACCCACCGCAGCATGATGAGCCAGTACGCCCTCTGGATCAGGCTGGGACTCTTCAGGAGGTTTTCCATCTGGGAGTTACCGTTTACGATTTACGATTGTGGGCCGGCAGATCCGAATCGCAAATCGTAATTCGTAAATCATCGATCTGTCACGTTCTATGGGCGTGCCAGCAGGTCCTCGACTTTGGCCAGGAGCACGTCCGGCCTGACCGGCTTGTCCAGGTACTCGTCCACGGGAAGCCAGTCCTCGTCGCCGGCCGTCGTCTTGAAATCCAGCCCCGTCTTCTGCTTGACGCCCGTGAGCATGAGGATGGGAATGTCCTTGAATACCTTGTTGTGCTTGAGCTCCCGGGAAAGCTCGAAACCCTCCTGCGAGGTCCTCATCATCACGTCGAGGATGATCAGGTCCGGCCTGGCCTGCTTGAGCTGGTCCATGCCCTCGGAGCTATCCTGCGCGCAGCGGACGTCGTAGCCTCTATTCTTCAGGATTACTGTCATGGCTTCGGTGATATCCGGATCGTCATCAATAATGAGAATCGAGCCCTGTCCCATATTCTCTCCTTTGGCAACTCCCTGTTGTCCATTGTTGTGATGACCTCCCCATACTACTGGAAAGGCCGTGGCGCGAAAATCCAAAAACCGATGCTCTGCGTTATGTTCCCAGCCGGCCGATGCCGGTTCATCCTTCCAACTCGCTCAGAATCACAGAGACGTATTCGTCCATCCTTTCGGTCAGCGTCGGACTCAGTCCCTGGCCGAGCTCGACCCGTTCCGGCTGGATCCCGAACACGACGGCCTGCTCGGGCGCCTGGCCGAGTCGGCGGGCCATCGAGAGGATCTGCATGAGGTCCGCCTCGTGCAGAGTCCGATGCGCCAGCACTTTCCTGCTGTGGACCTGCTCAGGTGTGAAGCGCCGGATGGCGCCCGGCTCCTCATCCATGAAGGCACAGTCGATGATGATGGCCTTGCGCCGCCCCTCGATGTAGTGCAGCACCGATAGCCCGCCGGTCCCCGCGTCGAGGAAATCGGCTGATGGATACTCCGCGGCGGACTCTGCAAGTCGCTCGACGAGATGTACGCCGATCCCCTCATCGCCCATGAGCGGGTTGCCGAGACCAAGCACGACAGTCGGTCTTTGAAGTCTGATCTTCGACTCTTGATTTCCCGCTTCAAACATCAGACTTCACACTTCCAGCTTCACTTGACAAACTGCACGTCCAGCATGTGCGTCGAGCAGGAGATACACGGATCATAGGACCGCACGAGCATCTCCAGCTTATGCCGAATCACATCTTCGGGCTCGTCCAGGATCTCCGGCACGAACTTCTCGAAGTCCTCCTGGATACTCGCATGGTTCTGGTTCGTGGGGATACAGATGTCCGCACCGACGCAGTTGCCCTTGCGGTCGAATTCGTACTCGTGGAACAGGATGCCCCTTGGAGCCTCCACGCAGCCGCTGGCCTTGCCGGCCCTGGGGCTGACCTTGACCGTCTCCGGCTTGATCCCTTTTGTCAGCAGCGCGTCGATCATCTCGATACTGGTTTCCACCACATGCACGGCCTCAACGAGCTGGGCCACTGTATTCATGAACGGATTGCAGTTGCCCTTCTCCAGGCCGAACATCCTGGCCACGACCTTGGCCGTCGGCGAAAGCAGCTCGGCATTGTTGTTGAATCGCGCCAGCGCCCCGACGGCGTAGGAACCGCGATGCCACTTCGTCCACTTGGCGGTCGATTGATCGCTCACGTACTCATTCGCCACGGTCTTCCAGTCATTGACGGGCACGGTCCCATCATAGTCCGTCGAGGTGATGTCACCGTGATAGAAGGTATACGTCGGCGGGTTGTCCTGCTTGAGCGAAACGTACTCGGTCGGCCGCTGGAAGTCCGGGATGTTGCTCGCGACGGAAACTACGACGTCGGCGACAACCTTGAGATCGGTCATGCCCTTCTTGAGCCTGTCCTGAAGGTCGCGAAGCTGCTTTTCCGCGGGGAACTTCGTCAGGCCGCCGGGTTTCAGAGTCACCGGGTGCGTCGTCCGTCCCGCGATCAGGTCGGACCATTCATTCGCGAGGCGGTGCAGGCGGATGATCGTCTTGACCGCGTCGGGAGCCTTCGCCACCAGCGGGACCACCGAGGGGACGCCGAAGAAGTCGGGAACGGCCAAATAGCCGATGTGCAGAATATGACTCTGCAACTGCTCCGAGTAGTGCATGAGGATGCGGACCTTGTCGGCCTGCTCGGAGACCTGGACGCCGATGGCGCTCTCCACCGCCTTGGTCGAGGCCAGCGAGTGCGTGATCGAGCAGATGCCGCAGATACGGCTCACGATCGTCTGGATGTCCTCGTAGCTGCGCCC
The DNA here is from genome assembly GCA_016928975.1 of Sedimentisphaerales bacterium. The sequence continues at coordinate 24,744 of JAFGJR010000153.1, forward strand.
GCGAACCATGGCTTCGAAGAAGCGTGGAGCCTCGGGCACCTGCCACTCGAGCTTCTCGATCTTGCCGCTGGTGGCGTTGAGGACGATGTTGCCATGCCCTTCGACGCGGGTGACATGATGTACATTTATGTTGACTGTGCCTTTACTCATAGATCGTCGGCTCCTGTTTGCTGCCAAAGAGAACCATTTTGGTTTTGAGGTCATCGACGTTCAGGCCGTACCGGTTGATCACATCCCTGGCCGCCTCCACGTTCGGGTCATCGACGTAACCCCGGCAGCCGAAGCAGCGGAACCCATTCGAGGGGCACCGAGCCCCGCAGCCGGCGCGGATGATGGGCCCGAGGCACACCTGATCGTACTGCCACAGGCACGGATTGCCGGCGGCCTTGCACTCGACGCAGACGGGGTACTCAGGGATCTCGGGCTTCTTGCCCATCAGCAGGGACCGGACGATGCACGTGAATTCCTTACGGTCGATGGGACAACCGTGCACGGCGTAATCCACCTGTACGACCTCGCCGACCGACTTGGTCGGGCCCGTTCGCAGGTGGGGCTTGCCCGCCGCCTTGCCGTATACGCACTTCTTGACCTCGTCGAGGTCGAAGTTGTTCTTGAGCTTGTTGATCCCGCCGATCGTCGCGCAGGCGCCCAGGGCGATCAGCACCTTGGCACAGCTCCGGATCATCTTGAGCCGCTCCTCGTCCTCCAGGCGGGTGATCGACCCTTCGATGATGGCAATGTCGTACTCGTCGCTCTTTTCACTCATTGCCTCGCGCCACTCCACCACGTCGGCGCCTCCGAGCAGATCGAGGATCTCCTCTTCGAGGTTGACGATCTGGAGCTGACATCCTTCGCAGCAGGCAAAATCGAATATCGCAATCTTGGGTTTCGCCATCGTTAAATCGCCTCCGGCAGAGAAGCCAAATCAGAGTAACGGAACACCGGGCCGGACATGCAGACGTACGCATTGTTGATCTGGCAATGCCCGCACTTGCCCACGCCGCACTTCATCTTCCTTTCCAGGTTCAGGAAGATGTTGTCGGGCGGCACGTTGTGATCGGCCAGAGCCATCAGCACGAATTTGTACATGATGGGCGGGCCGCAGACCAGGATCTTGGCCGACTTGAGGTCGGTCTCGACCTTGGGGATCAGCTTGGTCACGACGCCGACGTTGCCCTTCCAGCGAGGATCGCCCTCGTCGAGCGTCTCGAGCATCTGCACGTCACCGCGCTTGCTCCAGGCCTCGATCTCCGGCATGAACAGTCGCAGGTCATAGGACTTGGTTCCCTGGAGGATGGCCACGTCGCCGTAGTCGCTGCGATTGTCGAGCACGTAGTTGATGAACGATCTCTGGGGAACCAGGCCGATGCCGCCGCAGATGAAGACCAGGTTCCTGCCTTTGGCCTCCTCCACCGGGTAGATGCCCTTGCCGAGCGGTCCGCGAATCCCCAGCTTGTCCCCTCGCCGGAGGTTGTGGATGGCGCCGCTGACCCGGCCGATCTTGCGAACCACCAGCTCGATGCTGTCGGCCAGCGTCGGCGACGAGCTGATCGTGATGGGGGCCTCGCCGAAGCCGGCGATGGAGACCTCCACGAACTGGCCGGGGATGAAGTCGAACGGGCCGTCGTCCATCGAGAGCCGCAGGTACTTCTCGGTGACGTTCATCTGGCTCACGTCCTCGATGGTCGCCATCTGCGGCAGGTAAATGTCTTTCTTCTGAGTACAACACTCACACATCGGTCAAGCCTTTCAACTGAAGTTTCAAGTTTGAAGTTTACAGTTTGAAGTCTGAATCTCACTTCACACTTCAAACTTCACACTTCAAACCTCCTATCCTATTCCCAGATCGTCGATCAGGCGGTTGAATACGCTCACGGGATTAGCGATGTCCGGCAGGCACGCGCCGACGCAACGCCCGCAGCCGACGCAGGCGATCTGGCCGCCGATCTTCTCCGGGACGTATTGGGCCTTTCGATACAGCCGGTGCCGGAACCGGTCGGCCCGGGCCTTGCGGAACTCGTGGGCGGGCGCCACCTTTGTGAAGCCATCGAGCAGACAGCCATCCCAGGCGCGGGATCGCCGGCCCGTCTTGAGGTCCCAGCTCACGTCGTCCTGGACGTTGAAGCAGTAGCACGTCGGGCAGACCTGGTTGCACGAGCCGCAGGAAAAGCACGTCTTGGCCCTCTCCTCCCAGACGGGATGCTTGTAGGCCTTGGCCAGCAGCTTGGGCAGGTAGGCGGGATCGCACTTGAGCTCGTGCTTGTTCAATGACTTGGTGTTGTGGGCCCAGACCTGCTCCCGCTGCTGGAGGGCCTGTGCGTCGGCCGGGACGCCCTTGGCCTTGGCCAGTAGTTGCTCGCCCTTGGCTGTGGCAGCCTCGGCTACGTAGCTGTCACCGATGTCCGTCAGGAGGATATCGTAACCTTCCTTCACGACAGCGGTTCCCATCGAGGAAGCGAATACGTTGTCGGAGGCCCTGACCACGTCGCAGGCGATGATCGTCGCATTGTTGCGCCGGGCCATGTAGTGCGTGTCATAGTTGTCCTGCTGGAACAACTCGTCCATTTGGTTGATGGCAATCATGTCGTAGGGATGCACGCCGATCAGCGTGAACTTCTCCCCATCGCATTGTGACTCGTAGGGGCCGCCGACCTCGTAGGTCAGGAGCACCTCCGATGGCGGCAGGAAGAACTTCTTCGGAGGTTGCAGGGTCACGTCATAGTCCAGCCTCAGGTCTTTCGCCGATTCCAGGAGGGCGAAGTCGAACCGGTCGCCCATGGCCTGGACGCCGAGGGTCTTCTCCACCTTGGTCAACGCGTCGACAAACTTCGTAAAATCGTCCTTTGTTATCTTCTTTACACTCATGTGACAATCCCGGCTCCAAAAGCCTCAAAAACCATTCCGACCACGTTCACGTCACTGCATCTGCCATTGCCGGCCGCGTCTGCGGCGGCTCGTCGGTGCGCCCGGCCCGTGGAATATAGTACGGCAGACGGGCAAGCTCCATCGCGATGTCCAGCGTGATCACCTTGACCCGCTTGGGGACACTCACCCTGCACGGAGCGAAGTTCAGGATTCCCTTGATCCCGGCCGCCACGACCTGATCCACCGCAAGCTGTGCCTCGGCGCGCGGGACGGCGATCACGGCCAGGCTGATATCCCGGTCTCTCACCGTATCGATCCGGGCGAAGTCCTCGATCGTGACGCCGTTCATCGTTCTTCCGATCTTCCGGGGGTCGACGTCGAAGGCAGCCACGATGTCCAGGCCGTAGACGCCGAAGCCCGGGTACGCCAGCAGCGCCGAGCCCAGATCGCCCACGCCCACCAATACGGCCCGACGGATCACGTCCAGCCGCAGGATCTTCTTGATCGCCTTCGCCAGCCTCTCGATATCGTAGCCGACGCCCCGCGTGCCGAAGTCGCCGAAGTACGAGAAGTCCTTGCGGATCTGCCAGGAGTTCACACCCACGAAATCCGCCAGCGACCGGCTGGAAATCGACCGGTGGCCTTGATTCGCCGAGACCATCAGGCCCCGCAAGTATACAGGCAACCGCCGAACCGTTTCATCCGGAATCTTAGGGTACCGCATATCAAGCACTACGAACACTTCGTACTTGTGTTCACATTCACAAGACAAAGTCGGGTATTATAAGGGTTCTGTCGCATGCTGTCAAGAAGGCGTCGGGCGTCTTTTCTTTCACCGGTGGCGGCAGGCGCGGCGCAACCCGTTCTCCGTCCGTCAGTTATACGCAGCGAGAAAATGCGGAAAGGTCGCCGACGCCGGCGGTGAGCCTGCACGTGGGGACTTCGCACAGAGCGTCCGATCAACGTCCGCGAGCCGCCTCGAGACTGAAGGACAGCAGCCGCTCCTCGAAGAGCCGCCCGGTGTCGTTGATCACGTCGATCCTGGCGGGACGGAATACCACGACACCCTTGCCGCATCGGCGCACGCCGCAAAAGACATACGCGATCGTTGTGAACCGGCGCCCCTGCGAAACCCGGTCGAACTGAACGAGCAGAGGCATCACATTGCTCGTAGCGCTGAAGATGTCCTGCTGAGGACCCGAAATCACACCGCCGGAAGCAGAAAGCTCAAAGCTCACCGACCTGCCCTGTAGACCCTCCGTGACGGGGTGGGATATCGCCGCGACCAGGGCTCCGCCTTGCGAGACCCGGAGTGGAACGGTCCGGACGTTGCCGAACCCAAAGGCTTCCGCGAGATCGGTGTCCGCCCAGAGGACCCCGCCGTCCTGGACCCATTCCTGCAGCTTCTTGATGTTGTCCGTGCCCGAGGCCACTTTGCTGAGCGAGACCCACAACATGCCCTGACCCGTGCTGTCTGCCAGTGCCTTCTCGAGCTCTCCGGTATCGGTGATTCTGACCGGCCCGGACGAGCTCGGTACTGCGCGCTGTATCGGAGCGATCTGGGGAGCCGGAGTCTGTGACAGCGGGGTCTGGGGCGTCGGTGCGGTCAGTGGCGAGCCGGCCGAGGGCGAGGCCGGTGCTCCGGGAATGGACCTGCCCAGACAGAACAGGCGGAAGTTGAGCCAGAACCGGGCGCCGTCGCCTTTGGATGTATCGACTGTCTTGACATCGCTGATCCATCCTTGGCCGTAGGGAACCAGTGACCAGGAGCATATCTGGTTGCCCGCTTCGCCGACGGTCAGTAACTGCACAACCCCTCGACCTCGACACCTCAGATCGAATGCAGCAGGGACTCCCTTCTGGACCACAACGCTTTGACAGCCGGTGAGGACTGGACATATCTCCGCCACAGCGGCCGGCTGGCAGTCTCCGCCGACGTGGTAGGTGCTCCCATTCTGGATGTCAAACAGGGACAGAACATCGTTGTTCGCCCACAGGATCCCGCCGGCGGCGACCCACTGTTGGAGCACTTCCTTCTCCTCCAGATTGAACCGGTCCAGTGTGCAACCATCGGCGATCTGCACCACGTGGACGGCCCGGGGCGTCTCTCGCAGGGCGCGTACGGCGCCGCCTGCGCTGACGGTCATGATCTTCAGCTCGCGTTCGACTTGCTGGGCCAGCATGTCAAACTCCGGAGCCAGGGTTCCTTTTCCCGCTCGCTGGCGCCATTGCGCGACCGAGTCGGCCATTTGGAGCTTGATGGCCGAATCCGGGATCGCCGTCTGCAAATCCGACACCAAGGCGATCGCCGCATCATATTGCTTGTTGTCGGCGACCCGCTTGGCCAGCTCGTAGACGTCGCCGTCCAGCCGCTCCGTCTTGGGGAATTCCTCGAGCAATATCGCCGTGGCCTCCCGTCCGGCATTCAGGTACGGCTGGGCCTTGGCCTGTTGCCACCGACCGTACCGGTCAAACACGCTCGTGGCGTCCTTCACGATCACCACCAGGACGTCCGCGCGATGGCGACTCTGAGGCCACTGCTTCAGGAAGTACTGGCACCGCGCCAGCTTCGCATCGTCGGGGTCCATCAGCTTGACGCATAGGAACGCATGCTCCTCCGTCACGGTCATCTGCGGATCGATCTCCAGAGCTTTCGAGAGCGCCGCCTTGGCCTCGGCGCTGCGTCCCGCGTCCTGCAACGATGTGGCCTTGCTCAGCAGTTGCGCAGCCACCAGAGACGCCATCGCGGGACGCTGGTTGGCCCAGCGCTGCAGCGTCGGCAGGACCATGCGAAGCTCCTGCTGCGAACCGGTGGTTGTGCGAAGGGCGAGCTCCACGATCCGTTCGCTGAGGGAAGGATCCCATTCGAGGATTTGCAGCACCACGACCTCATTGCGGAGAATCCCCCGGCCGCTTTCATCCGCTGCCGGCGACAGTTGGCTCATCACCTCGGCGGCAAGCTCCCGTTTGTCCGCCAGGTTCAGCTCCGCGCGCAGGCGTGCGATCGCCAGGCTCCTGGCCAACGCATCGACGGCGCCCGGCGGGATTCGCGCGGCGGCGGTCGCCAAGTCCGCCCGGGCCTTCTCTCTCCATCCGGGCTCGGCAACGAGCAGCTTGCTCAGGCTCTGCCGGGCTCCCTCCAGAGCGCTGCCCATCTCCAGCGAGATCGAGATCAGTCCGCCGCCGGTGTCCGCCGTTGCGTACTCGTTGATCTGGGAGATGGCGAGCAAGTATCTCGCCTTATTGTCCAGCGGCTTGCGGGCCAGGTAGGGGGTCAGCATGGCGGCGGCTTCTTTGTAGTACCCGCGGGCGATGAGCTTGCGTCCTTGGCGCACTTCGGCCGGTCCCATCACCACGAAACAGGCTGCCACCCCGCCGGCGACCAGGCACAGAATGGCGACAGTGGCGACCGCGACACGCCTGGCCCGCCCCCTGGCAGCCGTCCTCTGCTCCGCAATCGCACCGGCAAAGGGCTCGACCTGCGCCAGCGGTTGCCAGCTCGTCATGCCCCTGTGCCAGCACAGCCGTTCGGCATCCACCTGTCCCCGTCGCAAGGCGTCGAGCACCTCCGCCGTCCGATAGGGGCCTTTGGGCTGACCGTCGTCGCCGACAAGGAACCACACTGCTGCATTCTCGTTCATCGCTTGATGTCTCCTCTATCGGCACAACCGCCGTGCTCGAGATTCCGGCCGCTCACGGGTGGCTCCTGCCGAGCCATCAGACGGCGTCAAGGTCGATGCCGTCATCGGACGGGATTGCAGCAGAGGACTAAGGCAGAATCCCGTTCCAGGCTCTCTTGGGCGGCTCCTGTGCCGCCAGGAGGAAGTAACCGTGCAGCGCTGCCGCCCCAACGAGGACAACCAGGGCGAGACAGTACCCCGCGGCGTATTGCACTTGCAGAAGCCCCTCCCCCTCTCTGGCGACCTCGCCGTCTATTTTCAGCTTGAGCAGCAGCAGGGCAACGGCGCCGACGGCGCCGGCGGCGACGCCTCCAATCCAGCCCCTCTTGTCCTTCACGAAGCTGATGACCACGCCGACGACAGCCGCCGCGAAGGCGACAACCGCCCACAGCTCCGGGTCCACTTTCTGGTCAGACGGATTCCTCAATTCCGGCGGCAGCTCCATGCCCGCACCCATGCCCATGCTGCTCCTCAGATTCCTGCCTATCTCCGCGTCCGAGACCTCCGTTCCAACGACCAACTGAATGCCGCTGAAGGTAGTCACCCGTTCGCCGCCGCAGGAGACGTGGACGAAGGGCAGGAAGAAACACAATGCGACCAGTCCGAAGGCGGCGGGGGAGAATGTCCTCGCGTGGCCGACGAACCGGTTCAGCGGCAGTCCTGTCGAGCGGACTTTGCCCGTCGTCGGGCTGTCGCCCTGTGGTATTGGCGGCATGCCCGGGATCCAGGCTGCCACCGGGCCGGCCGTGCCTCCGGGAAGGGGTCCGCCAGGCGCCGGTGTCGCTGTTACAGGTCTTGCAGGGACAGGATGTCGGGGCACAGACGGTGACGCGGTCGCCTTCTTCTCGCCCGTGCCCGTCGGCACGGGTGGCGGGCTGCTGCCGGAAGCGGGTGTCTGCATCGGGTCGGCGACCGGCGGTTTTGGAACGACGAACGCGGTCTTGCAGGCTGGACATGACACCCGCCTGCCTGCGAAGGCGTCATCAACCCTCAGGCGTCTCCTGCAATCCGGGTTCGGACACAGAACGACCATCTGTCTCCCTTCTCAGAGATTGCGGCATCCGTTCGCTGATCTTGGGGCCCACTGTACTATTAGACGGATTCCGGCTGTCTGTGTCAACAGCTTCTGCCTGGCGCAAGGTCACCTCCGGCCACGGTCGCGCATGCCGGGCGTCAGTCCCCTACGAGCCGACGTGCCCCGTTCGCCCGGAAACGCAGGTTGCCGGCACAGTCTTGCCCTTTTCGGCTCTTGCGCCGAACGCCGGCCGCTGGTGGTCCGGATGTCCCATTCCACGATCTCCGCGTGGTCCTTGACGATGCCGGTGGCTCCGGCGATGATCACCCGCGTAGGCATACTCCCATCCTGAGAAGTCCAGCCATTCCATTCTGCTGACATACGCGTGAGGTCGCACGGCGTTTGGACCCAGCGGCATTTCCATATCGGACCTTTGTACTGGCCGGTCGTCCCTGTGATCCCCAGATCGCAGAAAAAGCGTCCTCACGGTTGACTTCCAGCGTCTGACTTGCTATATTATCGGCACTACTCGGGCAGCGGACCGCTACGGAGAGAGGCCTCGCGCGCGTGCAGCCGAATTTCTGGAGGATGGTCAATCAAACGCCGATTCCATAGGCGGACGCACAAGATGTGTGTCCGGATCACAAAACGGGTCTTGCCACGGATTGGACAAAAGCCCGAGGGGATTATCCATACAGGAGTACGTAGATGAACACGTCACAGTCCAGACCGCTGCCCACATGGCCATTGTTCTTCATTGTCGCTCTTCTGTGCTCGACCGCCAGGGCTCACTCCGATGACCTGATCGATATCGATCCGAACGCCTTTCCTGGTGCGTACTACCGCATCATTCTGGATCACAACGGCGACTACGTCACCGGCGAGGGCGACGGTTACGGCGGCGGCTGGCAGTACTATCCCGACACCGGGTGGTACCGGATGTGGTTCTACAACGAGCCGTTCAGCACGAGTCGCCAGGGGTACCTGTACTATAAGGCGTTCATAACCGCCCATGACTACAGCCGAAGCGTCTCGTTCGACGTTCGTTTCAACTGGACGACCCCGGCGTGGTCCGCGCTCGGCCGCAGCCGCCCGCCGTTGCCAAGCGATGCTCCGACGGGAGCCGATGAGATCAAGTACATGTCCAACGAGGTCCTTCAAGCCATGGATGGCGTGTTCCTGGGATCCCCAGAGTCGCCCGGCTCTGTGGAGCCCATGAAGAGCTGGACCGTCCGCGACTACAACCCGGAATGGGTCTCCATCGATATCAAGGGACGCAACTGCGATATCCATCGGGGAGTCTATCATGAGTGCCGGGACAAAATGGGCGCCTGCTACAACCCCAATACTCGCGACTGCACTCTGGAATACCAGGAGGACTGCGAGGCGCCGTACCAGTGGCTCGGGTCCGGCACGTCTTGTTCGGATGCCGGCCAGCCGACGACCCAATACGACTTCGGCGACGCTCCCGACACCTACGGCACCACTACGGCAAACAACGGGGCCCGACACGCGATTTCCGCCGGCGTCTGCCTGGGAGCCGACGTCGACAGCGAAACCAACGGCAAGCCGACCGCCTCCGCCACCGGCGACGATGACTCGCGCGATGACGAGGACGGCGTCCAGTTCACGTCCATCCTGTCGCCCGGCGAGTCGGCCACGGTCGATGTCACCGCCTCCACGCAGGGGTATCTCAACGCGTGGATGGATTTCGACGGGGACGGCAGCTTCGACGGCAAGGAAGAGCAGATCTTCAGCGACCAGAGGCTGGCAAGCGGCCTGAATCACCTGTCCTTCCGTATCCCCGCGAACGCCGTTGCCGGGGACACCTACGCGCGGTTCCGGTTCAATTCACGAGGATTGCTGTCCTATTACGGCCCCGCCCAGGACGGGGAGGTGGAAGACTACAAGGTCTCCCTCGTGCACGCCTTCGATCCGCAGATCAATTCAGGCAAAGGAGGTCTTAAATGGAGCCAACCGGCGAAGAGCGCCGATGCCGCCACGCCGTTCCTCCTCAACGGCTGGGACGAGGTCTCCAGCCTGCACCTGCACCAGATCAGCGCGGACGACTGGCAGTGCACGGATGAGCGGCCGATCACCGGCTTCCAGTGGTGGGGCTCCTTCGAGGGCTGGACCCAGCCCATGCTGCCCGCCGTGCTACCCCTGGCCTTCCAGATCGGCATCTGGACGGATGCACCCGGCAAGGCGGCCGATTCGAATCATCCGGATACCCTCATCTGGGAGATGTACTGCACCCACTGGACCTGGAACCTGGCGGGGCAGGACGACGACCCGCGAGGCATCAACCGCGGCGAGACCTGCTTCCAGTTCACCTGCCTGCTGTCCCAGGATCAGTGGTTCTATCAGAGCCCGACCACCGGCACCGGCGGGACTGTCTACTGGCTGAGCATCGCCGCCGTGTATGACACGGACAAACCGGCGCCTGCGAATCCGTGGGGCTGGACGACCCGTCCGTACTCGTTCAACAATGCGGCCGCCCGCGTTGCCCAGGTCGCCGTCGGTACTTCGCGTACGGGTTCCTGGCCGCCCGTTGTCGGGGTGCGATGGTTGGCCGGCGAATCCGTCCAGTTCCCCAAAGGCACGAAATGGGACCTGGCCTTCGAGCTGCTGACCAACCAGGCCGGCAGCGAAGCAGGACAGCCTCCTGTCGGCTCGGATCTGGCCCCGGTCTATCGCTTCTGGTCGGAGAAGCTCAACACGCACTTCTACACGATCAGTACGGGGGAGAAGGATGCCTTGGTCCGCGACTGGTCGTACGTGTGGGCGTACGAGGGCATCGTATTCTACGCCTACCCGCCGGAGATTCAGCCGGTGGGAGCCAGACCCGTGTATCGCTTCTGGTCCAATGGCCTGGGTCGCCACTTCTACACCATGGACGAGCGAGAGAAGAGAACCAAGGAGAGCCAGTCCGAGATATGGACGCTGGAAGGTGTCGCTTGGAACACGTTCGAGGGACCTCCAGCCAAGTAGCAGGACCGCCGAGACCCGCTGCAGAGTCCTGCGGGTCCGGAGCCAACGTGCATTGCAGCGCCGGTCGAGGTGAGCCGGCAGCCGCTCGCCTCGACCGACGTCCATTTTTGGCTTTGTTTCCCACGCGGGCATGACCGGCCCTTTCTCTCGTAACTCTCTTCTCGACAAGCACGTAGTGCTCATCTGCCCACGGCGCCAATTGGCTTTGTTTCGCGCACCGGGTGATCGGCCATGTAGCCCGGCCGCCCCCGGCTGGGATCACCCCCGGGGGCGGGGGTGCTACCTGCTGCCCCCTCCAATTGGCTCTGTTTCGCGATTTCGCAGCTTGGCCCGTGCCCGCCTTCGCCGCCGCGAATTGGCTTTGTTTCGCATGACGGCCCCCGGCCTGCTCCCTGCCAATTGGCTTTGTTTTGCACGATACGCCCTGCTCGTAATGGCACCGTAGAGACGCAAGATTTTGCGTCTCATAGACGCCCCGACCGGCACACCACGCGCCCGGCAGGATGAATTGGCTTTGTTTCCCATGATCGGATCGTATCTGTGCCTTGTACGTTGATGGGGCCGGCGGATGGTGATGTGCGCTTCGCTCGCCGTGAGCCGATCCGCCGAATCCACACTCCACTATTCAGTTGTATTGGCATCATACACGGCAGCATGTTCTGTGTCAAGGAAAATCCGCACAAACAGCGCATTCCGTTGGTCACAGATAAACCCTTATGCCAGACACACTTACAACCGTCCCCTGGAGACTGCGTTTGGGCCACAGAGAGCCAATGGAACCGCAGAGGAAAGCCGATGAACGCAGATAAAGTCTTGTGGAACAAGGATTTAGAACCGATGGTTGGCTTGCGCCCTCCAGACCTGCGGCCGATTCCCGTTGTCCTCGCCCGGCTTGATCCTACAGGCTCTTTCTTCTGGTCTTTCTCGTCCTGGTGATCCCGAGCGCAGTGTACCTGTGGCGCGTCAACCCCGAGATATTCGTTGCCCGAGGCAAGATCCACGCGGGCACGAAACCTTGGGACAAGGTGCTGCTCGTGCTGCTGCTGGTCTCGTTCCTGGCGATCCTCGTGGTGGCGCCTTTGGACGCCGGTCGATTCCACTGGTCGAGCGTTCCACTCTGGCTGACCGTCCTCGGCTACATTTTGTTGTGCGTTAACTTCTTCCTCTCCGTCTGGGCAGAGAGCGTCAACCAGTTCGCCGAGCCGAGCGTCCGGATCCAGACCGACCGGGGCCACAAGGTGGTCGATACCGGCCCCTACGCCATCGTCCGCCATCCCATGTATCTGTCCGGACTGTTCCTCTGTGCCGGCATCCCCCTGACCTTAGGTTCCTTCTGGGCCCTGATCCCGGCTGCCGTCGCGACCGTAGTCCTCATAGTGCGGACCATCATGGAGGACAAAACCCTCCAAAAGGAACTGGAAGGCTACAAGGAGTAC
>JAFGJR010000154.1 GCA_016928975.1 Sedimentisphaerales bacterium
GTACGCGCCCTTCGCCTGGCGGGGCTGGTGGGATTTCGGCTCCGGCGGGCTCGGCGACATGGGCATCCACAACCTGGCACCGGTCTGGTCCGCCTTGAAGCTCGGAGCGCCGGTCAGCGTGAACGCCAGCTCGACCCTGGTCAACAAAGAGACGCTCCCACTGGCCTGCACGGTACACTACGAATTCCCCGCTCGCGGCGACATGGCGCCGCTCACGCTGCACTGGTACGACGGCGGCATGATCCCGGCCCGCCCGCCCGAGCTGGAGGACGACCGCGAGCTGTCGCGCGAGGACGGCCTGCTCTTCGTCGGCGACAAGGGCACGATGTACGTCGAAGGCTGGGGCGGGAACAGCCCGCGTCTGATTCCGGAGGCGAAGATGAAGGCCTACAAGCGGCCGCCCAAGACGCTGCCTCGCTCCATCGGCCATCACGCCGAGTGGATCAAGGCCTGCAAGGAAGGCACTCCGACGCGGTCGAACTTCGGGGACTTCGCGGGTCCATTGACCGAGGCGGTGCTGCTCGGCACCGTCTGCGTCCGCGTGGGCGGCCAAAAGCTCCTCTGGGACAGCAAGAACCTGAAAGTAACGAACGTGCCCGAGGCAAATCAGTACCTGCACTACGAGTATCGCAAAGGCTGGACGCTGTAGGGCACAAGCAGCATCAGAAATCAAAATGCAAAAGTCAAAATGGCGGAAGGGGCGGACTGATTCTATGTAAGATCAGCGTCGGCGCAGCCGACTCCACAATTTCGACATTTGATTATAGAGGTCAATCGGTCATGCCCAGCAAAGGACGAGTGAAGGTCGGGATCATCGGCTCGCGCTTCGAGGCGGACATTCATGCGGAATCATTTCGCATCCTGCCCGATGAGGCGGAAGTGGTGGCGGTCGCGTCACCGACGCCCGGGAACGCGGAACAACTGGCGAAGCGATACGGCATTCCGCGGATCTTCACGGACTACAAGAAGATGCTCGCGGAGAAGGACATCGAGATGGTGACGATCGCCGCACCGAACTACCTTCACGCACAGATGACCGTCGATATCGCCAATGCCGGCAAGCACGTGGTTTGCGAGAAGCCTCTGTGCATGACGCTCGAAGAGGCCGACGTGATGATCGACACCTGCAAGAGCAAAGGCGTGCTGCTGATGTACGCGGAGGAGCTGTACTTCACGCCCAAGTACGTCAAGGCCAAGGAGATGGCCGATCAGGGCGCGTTCGGCAAGGTCTACTTAGTCAAGCAGAGCGAGAAGCACTTCGGCCCGCATGCGGAGTGGTTCTGGAACGTCGAGAAGTCCGGCGGTGGTGTGTTCATGGACATGGGTTGCCACGGCATCGCGTTCTGTTACTGGTTCCTCGGCCGGCCGCAGATCAAGACTGTCTATTGCCAGATGGGCGCCTACGTTCACGGCGACAAAACCAAAGGCGAGGACAACACCATCTGCATCCTGGAATTCGCCAATGGGGCGGTCGGCATGATCGAGGACAGTTGGGCCCGGCGGGGCGGCATGGACGATTGCATCGAAGTCTACGGCGAGGGCGGCGTCACCTACGCGGATCTGCACATGGGCAACGCTCTGCCGACGTTCAGCGAGTACGGCTATGGGTACGCCGTGGAGAAGGCCCCGACGACGAAAGGCTGGAGCTACCCGGTCTTCGGCGAGCTGTGGAACTACGGATTCCCGCAGGAGATGCACCACTTCGCGAGGTGCGTCCGTGGCAAAGAGCAGCCGCAAGCCACCGGCGAAGACGGCCGGATCGTCCAGCAGGCGCTCTTCGCCGGATATCAGTCGGCAGGGCTCGGCGGCAAAGTCCAGATGCCGTTCCAGCCCAAGGGCGTCAAGAGGCCCATCGATCTCTGGTTCAAGCCGCTCAAGCAGATTTGACTCTCTTGGGAATCGAGCATGGCGCGAATTCCGCCGCTGCAAATCCTGTCGGAGCAGGAGACCGAGGCGATCAAGAATGCCAGTCTCGCCATCCTGCGTGACACCGGCGTCATGGTGCATCACGACCCGATGCTGCGCGTGCTGGGCGAGGCCGGCGCAACGATAGATCCAGATCACAAGATCGCTCGCCTTGGCGAGACGCTTGTCATGGATCAGGTGGCACGAGCGGGCAGGAGATACGTGCTCTACGGCCGTGACAACGAGCGCGTGGCACGATTTGGGTACGGCGACCTCGTGCTGATGTCCAGTCCGGGGCAATACGCATGGATCGACAGGCAGACGGGAGATCGCCGCACGGCGACGATTCAGGACGCTCGCGACGCGATTCGCCTGGGAGACGCGCTCGGCAACATCACCATCGTCGGGTCCATGGCTCAGCCTGAGTCGATCTCGGAGAAACATCGCGACGTGGTTCTCACCGCCGAGCTTGTCAAAGGGACCGGCAAACCGACGCGCTGCTGGGTCCGCAACGGCGCGACCGCTCGCTACATCCTTGAAATCTATCGCGCCGTCGCCGGTGGGGATGCCGCCCTGCGAGCCCGTCCGATGGTCGAGGCATTCTTGGAGCCGATCAGCCCGTTGCAGTTGCCGAAGGACGGACTCGATATCGTCAGAGAATTCGCACAGGCGGGACAGCCCGTCAGTATCGGTCCGATGGCGATGACCGCCGGCACCGCTCCCGGCACACTGGCCGGCACGTTGGCCCAGGAGAACGCGGAGATCCTTGCGGGCATCGTGCTCACACAACTGCTCGCACCGGGCACGCCAATCACCTACGGCGGGATTCCTCACATCATGGACCTGCGGACCGGGATCTGCTCGTTTGGCTCGCCGGAGCAGGGAGTGATGGCCGCGGCCATGGTGCAGATCGCTCATTCGTACGGATTTCCCGTGTACGTCAACGTGGGCTTGACCGATGCGAAACTGCCCGATGCGCAGGCGGGCACGGAGAAGGCCGCCACGCTGCTGCTCGGCGTGCTGGCCGGAGCAGACACATTCGGCCACTGCGGCATCTGCGGCACGGACCACGCCGGTAGCCTGCTCTGGCTGACGCTCGATGATGAGCTGATGAGCTATGTGAGACGGGTCGCCGGAGGCTTCGCCGTGGACAAGGACCGCCTGGCCACGGATGTCGTGCATGCGGTGGGCCCGGCGGGCAATTTCCTGGCGGAGGAGCATACAGTACGTCACTTCCGCGAGGAGCTGTGGCTGCCCGGTCCCACGTGGACTCGCCAGGCCTATGATCTCTGGCGCGCCGACGGCCGAACCTCGTTTGCCGACCGTCTACATCAACATGTAGACGCCATTCTGACTGGTCATCAGCCAGAGCCCCTGGACGAGGCTCTGGCCCGAGAGATCGACCGGATCGTCGAGCATGCCAGGCGTGGACTTGCCTGACAGTCGCGGAGCAGACCTATTCGCCCTTGATGGTCTTCTTGATCCGCTCCACTTCGTTCGGATCGAAGGGCTTGCCGTCCTTCCGGAAGATGTCGTGGAACCAGACAGGGGGCTCGGCCTTGTACTTGGTCTGCCAGGAATCCCACGGGTAGATGGTCTGCGTCCTGCCGGCGACGAGGCCCCAGTTGTAGGCGCCGACGTTCTCCTGCTCGAGGTGCGGCAGGATCGCCTCGAACGTGGAGCCGGCGGGTCGAGCCATGTACTCCGTGCAGAGGATGGGCCGGCCGAACCGCCGCAGGGATTCCACCCGCTGCTGCATCTCGGGCAGACTCGAGTAGCAGTGGAACGTGATGATATCGGAGTTGTCGAGCATGTACCGGTTGATGGGCGAGAGCTTTTCGTCGCTGGACCAGTCGCCGGCCCAGACGCCCGCCGTAATCGGCTGGCAGGGGTCCACCTCGCGCGCCCAAACGACCGTCTTCTTCAGCAACGCCAGCGCCAGGTCTGCCTTATTCTCCGCCTCGAACTTCACGTACGCCGGCCGGTTGATGTTGTCCGGCTCGTTGAACAGGTCCCACACGTGCACGCGCCTGTCCTGTCGGAAATGGCCGATGACGCCCCTGACGTACTCCCGCAGTTTGTCGTGACGTGTCGAGTCCCGGAGGACCTGCACGCCGGGGCTCTGGACCCAGCCGGAGTTGTGCACGTGCGGCCGGGGCTCCCGCTGCCGGCCTATGTGGGGAAACGGATCCCACACGCCATCGAACAGAACGAACATCACGCCGATCTTGTGCCGGTCGGCGATCTCGAGGAATTGCTCCATTCGCTTGGTGAACCCCTCCGCATCCTGTGTCCATAGCAGATTGTGCAGGAACACGCGGAGGCTGTTGAAGCCGAGATCCTGTGCCCACCCCAACTCGCGGTCGATCGTAGCCGGATCGAACGTCGTCGCCTGCCACATCTCCAACTGGTTGATCGCCGTGCTCGGCGCGAAGTTGCAGCCGACCAGCCACCCATGCTGCACATACCACTCATTAGCCCTCTCGATTGACCACCGCTGGGCCTGGACAGGTCCGGCCGTAATCCGCCCCGGAGCCTCCCCCGCCCACGCACTGACCGCTCCCATCTGAATCACAATTGCTGCGACCAGTCCACATGCTCTCATGATCATCCACGGTCCTCTCGTATGATTCCACATATCATGACTCCAACCACGGCGATTGACACCTGCAGATTTCAGAATAGTTCTTCGACCAAATCGGTTTGGAGAGTCGTGCTGCGCCACATATGGCTGCCGGTCTGGCGGGTGATCCGATAGGCGTGTTTCTCGAGACGCTTCGCGATTCCCTCACCACTGATTACCCTGGGAAGTCTCATAGGGCCATGACTTCGTCTTTCACCATGTGCAGCCGTGCGATACGAGGACGTTCTGCCTCCTCGAAATGTCGCTTCACCGCGTCCTTGATACTATTCTTCGACTCCTCCAAGGGCTCGCCTTCGGTAGAAATAGAGTACCCGAGCGCTTTGGCGACGTACCCGTCCTCATCTGAGCGTTCAGCAATGAATGTGATTTCACTCATCTTGATTTTCACCTCTGGTCCCAGACTAACATATTGGGCCATCGCCGTCAACACACTCTGGCTACCCCAATCCCACATCCCACCGGCACGACCGGCCACCATCCCAGAATCCCACGACCGCATCCACGCCTTCTTCGTGTGTTTTTCGAAATCCCGCCTGCTGACCGACGTCAACTGGTCTACAGCCCCAAGCTATAGAGCCCATCCGAACACCGGCGAACATGAAGGACTGGTGGCACGCGGCCTCATCTACGCCCCCTGGATGGCTCGATTGTGTGACCCTGGTTTCAATTGAACAGGAAGCGCCATGATTCGAGTAGCGGTCACACTCCGGTCCTGGATCGCTATGTGTGCGTGCCTCTACCTTGATGTTGATCGGGTTGGTTTCAGGCCTATCCACAAGTCAATTACGTCGTCGGGCGTAATGTCGGAAGCTTCGGCAGTGCTCCCATCACTGCCATGAAATTCGGCGAATGGAAGCACGCCGCCGAAGTTCTGGGAACGCCGTAAATCAGGAATTGCGGTTCTGAAGGCCTCCTCAAACGCTACGACTGCTGGACGCTCAGATTGTCGATTGAGGGTGGCGAAGTGGACGCCCGTGGGGATATCCGTATGCCTTTGGATGGGAGCAGGGAACACCATCCACCCAGCAGCAAGCAAAATCCTGTGAATTTGACTCGCGAAGTTAATAGTCTCAGGTGAGGCGATAAACCAAACCAACTGGACCTTCTGTCCGCGGAACGGCTCCAGAGCTTTGATTATCGCGGTCGCAGACTCAGGGTCGATGCTGCGCGGCTCCATGCTTTTCTCCAGAGCGAGCCGCTTGGTTCTTTCCGTTTCAAGATCACGCGACAACTTCAAGTTACCCTGACGCAATTCTTCCGCTACCGCCTCCAGTTGGGCCGTGCGTTCATTAGCTTTGGCTGCGCTGTCTTTGGCCTCCGCGATCCGAGCGTCAGCATCGGACTTTATCACCTCGTTGTACCGATTCGTGACACGTGACAACCATACGGTAAGCGCTGCAGTAAGCAACCCTCCTGCAACAAGTACGGCAATATACAGTATGAATACACGGTTTTGCGTTCTTGCTGCGACCTCAATTGGTGCCAATTTGGACGGAATTGTTGTCATGGTATTCACCATATTCACAAGTGTCATTATGGCTACGGGAGCAATTGCCATCGTGCCTGCTTTCATAACGTATGTGACTTCTGGGCCACCATTTCAAGTGCCGTGCAGGACAGTTACTCGGTCGTGACCACCGATATACCAAGCCTCCACGTCAGGGCCAAATCTTGGCCACGATGTCTCATACGCACCAGCATAAGAAGCCCTCAATGACCTCAGGGGACATCGACGGGTGCGCCGCGACCGTCTGGCCCACGGTTTTAGACGGGGGTATGAATCGCGCTCGTCTTCGGGTCGTTGCGTGTTGTGCGCTCTCAACATATGGGCCTCCCTTGTCCAGAGCAAAAATCATAGCATGGTCCCTTGGGCGGATCAAGACGGAGGCAGGACGAGCGATGTCATTCGGGTTCTGCTCCCACACCATGGGCGGCATCTTCAGGTGGTTTTCTGAGTGATCACGTCCTTATCGAGTTCCAGTGTGTACGACAGGATTGTCTTGAGGTCGATTTTCTTGGAGGCGTCCAGGATCTCGATGCCCACAATCCTGCCCTGAGAGGTCGTATCCACGTTAACGCCTTCCCCGATTTCCGTCACTCCTTCCGGAGGCTCATCTCCTAACTCCAGATACAAGGCATCCGCTTCGTCGTCGTAGTATATCCTCATGATCTTCGCCCTTTCTTCAGCGGGTAGTTGGTGATCACAGTTGTCACGTCATCTTCCACGGCAACGACGATCTTGATCGGGAACTTGAAGCCTTCAACCTTCTCGACGATCTCCTGGGTGCCCGGCTTCAGGGGCCTTCCCTTCAGAATAGTCACAATTGTGGATTGAGGAATCCTATACAAATCCGCTCTCCGTCTTGCGTGTCGGGAAAACCTGATTTCCGCCATAGTACGCCTTGCCCGGGTTTCATATTGCGCCCGATGACGATTGTATAGCCTGCCTCACTCTCAGTCAAGGATTTGCCACCGAAGTTGGATGGTTTGGCTTGGGTATTCTACGGCTGGTAGTCGGTGGTGCAGGGGCCTTCGCCGCTGGTGAGGAAGGCGCCGGGACCGGGGTAGCGCCAGACCTCGCCGGAAGCGGTGACGGCGACGAAGTAGTACTTGCGGCAGCCGGAGGCGGTGGGCAGGTCCAGGCGGTACGTGCCTGCGGCCGCCGTGCCCAGATCGAGCGCCATGGTGTAGGGGACTTCATTGACGAGAACCTGGATGGAGGCGGGCGGGCGGTTGCTTTCGTCACGGTAGTTCAGCAGGAAGGACGTCTTGCCGGAGGCTAAGAAGTCGTGACAGGCCGCCACGACCGGGGCCTTGTTCGTCGGCATGTTGCCGGCGAAATCCTGTACCCAATAGCGGCGGTATTTGCCCGACGCGCTGTACACATACCCCGTGCCGATCACTCGCAGTCGCGAGTCCATCATATTGGTCCTGTGTCCGGCTTGCGTGCTGCGGTCGGCCGCACACTGGCCGCCGTACTCGTCGCAGAGCAGGCGGTCGATCGTCTCCTTGGCGGTCGTGTAGCCGGCGCCGACGTTCTCGCCGAGCATGGACACATCGGGGAGGAATCGCTTGATCCGGTCGGACCAGAGGGTGCCGTCACAACTGTCGTGCTGGACGCAGCCGTGATCGGCCATGTCCTGGGCATGGAACCGCGCCGACTCGTTGAGCTGCCGCTCGTAGTACATCGGCTCGATCGCGCTGTAGCCTCGGAGAATCGAGCTCGGGTTCGGCTGGAAGTTGCCCATGTACTTGTCGCGATACTGTTGCGGGGCCATCCTCACGCAGTTCGTGTAAACCAGGAGCCGTCGCTCGAAGAGGCTCGGGTAGCCGTCGATCGGAGTGCCCGTGAACAGCACGGCGGCATCGAGATCGAATGTCTGAACGTCCGCCGCGCCAAGCTCGTCGCGAACCTGCACGGCCACGATCGTGTCACCATTGCGATCTCCTGTTGGACTCCAGGTGATCTTGCCGGAAGTCGGGTCGATGATCATCCCTGTGGGAGCGATGAGCAGGTCGTAGGTTAAGCGGTCGTTGTCGGGATCGCTGGCCTTGACGTTGTACACGTAGGACTGCCCGACGGCGGTCTGCAGCGGGGGAGTCGAGATGATACGAGGCGCCCGGTTGCCCAGGCATGCCAGGTCGTAGGGATCGCCGCACTTGAGCCACTCCTGGGCGAACCAGGCGAAATCGGCAAAGGTGATGAGGCAATCGCCATCGAAGTCCATCCGCAGCGCACACGGGAAGACTGTGAAGGTCGCGTTGCTCACGTCCGAATCGCTCGGGTTGGTCGCATCTGCGATCCGGATCAGGCATTTGGGCGATGAAATCGATGGGAGCGTCCAGAGGAAAGTGCCCTTGCCAACACTGGAAACAGCGGTTCTTACCACGGTCTCCCATGAGGCGCCCTCGGTGAACGAGAACTCGATGGTCACCTGCGTGACGCGGCTGCTGCATCGCCAGGTGATCGGCCAATGACTGTTCGCTGCGATGGCCTCGCCGCCGTTAGGACTCTCGATTGTCACTGACGCATGGCATACGCCCACGACCAGGAATATCAAAGCCAGGACACACCCAATCCATCCGGCCTTCATGACACATCTCCAGATGCCCGGACTCAATCCGCATGGAAACCCTCCTGGCTTCGGCAGGATCATATCGATGAGACTACAAACCACCCCGTGTGAGTCACCACACTACCTGCCATAGTATACCAGATTCCCGGGCCCCTTGTTCAAGGACATATCGGCTCAGCGAGCCCATCGGTATAGCCGGCGCCGGCAAATAAACCAGCGGTGGCTATCGGGCGTGATCCCGTGCCACGGTTAATCCTTGGCGATGAGGGGTCACTCGATCACGACTTCCTGGATGCCGGTGGACCACTCCTTTTGAAGTGCGATTTCGAGCTTCAGGGCGTCGGTCTTTACCGGCTCGAAGGCGACCTTGTTGAAGGCGTCCTTCTCGACTCCATGACTGCTGGTGTTCTTGACCGGCTTGAAAGCGCCATCAGCATTGCGGTACAGGACCTGCCAGGATTTGGGCAGGTGGCACTCGCCTCGGCCGGTATCGTCGAACCAGTACACCTTGACGCTGGAGATGTCGTGCTTGTCCTCCCACTCGAATTGGACCCATTCGGTGGTGCCTTTGTGCGGCCAGAAGTCCAATTGCTGTGCGGAGGAATCGGCGGAGTTCTCCGGCATGACCTGGTCCTTGATCGCGGCCAGCGAGGCGTGGACGAACGAAGCGGTGGTCTTGCCTGTGTACGCCAGCGTGTCTGCCGGATCGGGCCTGGCGGCCAGCAACTCGCGGGCCGGCCAGACCGTCATTTCGGAACGGCCGCGATGCGCCCAGGCATAGTAGGGAATCGCCGTGAAGTCCCGTGTGCCCGCCACGGCGACTGTGCCGTCGAGAGCACGTTTGGCAATCCGTGCCCTGCCGGTGATGACGGTAACGCCGTTGAGCAGGTCGCCCCTGTGCTCGCTCGCCAGCTTCACGTCGTCGGCGATCACCATGTTCAGCACCTTGCCGTCGTTGTCCGGCCCCTCCAGGCAGAACACGAGCGGCCCACGTTGCAGGGCGACCTTCCCCTGATCCGCTTTGACCTCGGGGCGAGCCACGATCCGCCGGACCGGCAGCGGCAGGTTCAGGTCGATCCTATCACCCTGCTCCCACTGCCGTTCGATCCGGGCGAAACCCTTCTCCAGGCTGAGCGTCACCCGCTCGCCATTTACCTTGAGCACGGGCTCATCCGACACGGTACCTGTGCATTTGTACAGATCGCTCGGCACCGGCTCATTGCGGGCCCAGCCGGGAATTCGCACGTGCACGGCGAATGTCGCACTTTTCTCCGGTTCAACCATGATCGTCATGTCGCCCTTCCAGGGATACTCCGTCTGCTGGATCAGTTTGATCCGGTTGCCGGCGGTCTGAATCGTGGCGTCGCCACTGAGGAACAGGTTCACATAGACCTCGTTGTCCTTGCAGGCGTAGGCGTAGCCCGGCACGGACGGCACGAATCGCGCGACGTTCGACGGACAGCAGGCGCAGTCAAACCACGGACTCCTCTCGTCGCCATTGGATTCGAGCCTGTTCGGATAGAAGAACCGGTCGCCCTTCATGCCGATGCCCGACAACGCGGCGTTGTAGAGCGTGCGCTCCAGCACGTCGATGTACTTCGCGTCGCCCTGCATGAGGAACATGCGGTGGTTCCAGAAGATGTTGGCGAACGAGGCGCAGGTCTCGCAGTAAGCGGTCAGGTTGGGCAGCTCGTACTTGCCGCTGAAACCCTCGTTGCCGCCGCTGGCGCCGATGCCGCCGGTGACGTAGAGCTTGGTGCCGACGACATCGTGCCAGATGGACTCGATGGCCTTGATATACTCCATGCTGCCGGTCAGGGCCGCCACGTCAGCCATGCCGGTGTACATGTAAGCCGCCCGGACGGAATGTCCCGTGGCCTCGGTCTGCTCGACGACGGGGATGTGGTCCTGTGCATACTCGCCGTAGAGGCCGCTGTTGCCATCGGGCCCGCGATTGCCCGCGCGACCGCGCTGGTCCAGCAGGAACTGGGCCATGTCGAGGTACTTTCCGTCGCCGGTGACGCGATAGAGCCTGCACAGGCCGATCTCGATTTCCTGGTGGCCCGGCGGGTCGGTCCGCTTGCCCGGCCCGAACACCTGGCAGATGTAGTCCGCACACTTTGTCGCGATCTCCAGGAACGCCTTGTCGCCGGTGACCTGATAATGCGCCACGGCCCCCTCGAGCATGTGCCCCATGCAATACTGCTCGTGCATGTCCTTTTCGTTGGTCCATCGCTTCCCGGGTTGCCTCTGCGGCACGGAGTAGAACGTGTACAGGTAGCCGTCTTCCCACTGGGCCTTGGCCATGATCTCGATCAGCTTGTCGAGATACAGCCGCATCATGGTATCCGGATGAACTTGCAGCGAATACGCCGCTCCTTCCATGACCTTGTACACGTCGGAGTCGTTGAAGTAGATCCCCTCGTGCTTGCCTTCTCTGAGCCCCGCCGCCTTCTCGAAGTTGCGAATCCGCCCGGTCTCCTCGCACCTCTGGAAGCAGTAAGGGATCGTCACCGTCCGGTTGATCTGGAGCCGAGGCGACCAGAACCCATCCCTGACATTGACCCGATTGAACCCCACCGGCTTGACAAAATAGTCCCGCTCCAGCGGTTGCGGATTGCGGATTGCGGATTGCCGATTCGCGGCACCCGCCCCGTTGAGTCCGCCAGCCGCAACCCCGATCACAAAAACCGCCGCGAGCACCTGCCGTCCATGTCCCATCCATTACCTCACTCACTGAACCCTGTGATAGATGCTAGACCCGCCCCATGATACCGCCTCGTCCTGTTTCCGCAACCCCGCCCCTTCGCCACAGGGTACGGAGAGACGAGTCTTCAGACAGGGCCTTCATGGATTTGCCCAGGTCGACAACTTCCTGTAGGGCGTATTATAGGCTTCGGTCTTGGCGTCGAGCGAACCGTCGCCTGGAGCACCCGCGAAAAGCACATCCGCCAGTGCATCTCCTTCCCCAGAATGATGGACAAGGTCTACATCTGACCCCGCTCGGAGTGAGGTGGTCAGTGCCCTCAGAGCATGAACAATAGGCTCATGTCAGACGCGCACGGATGGGCCGAGGCCTTCCAGAATAACCTGACGCAATGTCTCCTGACCGCCGAAGCGGCGGACCGCGTCCAATATCTCCAGACCAACCAGCCGATCCTCACTATCGTAGTCGGCGGCAATGCCTTCGGCAAGGTGCTTCGTCGTCACGCTCGTTTCCCGGAACACGATACTCAGGGCGTCCACTTCTGGATCATAGCTTATCTTCATAGGGCACCTTGCCTTTTGTCTTCAATAGTAATACGTGTATACTGTTATCACAACAATTTCGTTCGGCTCATCCACGAACACTGGCCGAACCTGCCTGACAGCATACCAACGCCCGTTCCATTGGCTATTGAAAGCAAGCTCCATTCGAACCGCCAATCGTCCCAACTCCGCCTCTTCCCACGGACACGTGCGGATGGCTCTTCGACTTCGGCGACGGTGAACCCCCGCCGTGCGAGGTAGCTCAATGCATGGGCGGACAAACGAATCGGTTTCATGACGCAGGTCCCTCCACGATCCAAGTCTTCTCGTCTCTCAGGGCTCCAACGCGACCAAACGCTGACCAATTTGCGAATCCACGCCCGTATTGTAGGGACGACCCAGTGCTAACGCAAACCCGAATCCAGGGCGGGACGCTCCGCCAAGCCCCACGCCGGCTTCGGTCTCGGCGTCGAGCGCACCGTCGCCTGGATCACCCGCGAAAAGCACATCCGCCAGTGCATCCCTTTCCCGCGCATGATGGACAAAGTCTACATCTGACCCGCTCGTAGTAATTCGGTGAGGCGTTGCTCGTGAGGTGTCAAGTCCAGAGCCTGAAGTGGGATGACTGGAAGGTTCACATCGGGCATATGATTCCCTGTCTACATCACGACCCAGCACACCCACCGCAAGAACTACGCAAGCGTAGATGGACCACCGAAGCGGGGATGTACAACGTGCCTGGTCCACAGTAGATCGAGTACCTCCCTCACCTGCTCTACGGGAATACAATCCGTATTCAACGTGATCTGTATCTGATACCCGACCGCCTGGAAGTTGATCCGGTGATGCCAGCAGTTGAATGTCACATCACGATAGGCGAAGCCACTGTTCTCATCAAGCGTCACCGGTGTCCCATGTAAACGAGCAGAGATCTTGTGATGAGGGTCAAGGCCTTCTACGTCTTCGTGAAAATCGAGGATGAGACGAGTCCCTCGAATCTCATGCCGTGCGAGTCGAAGCAACTCTGTGAGAAGAGGGACATTGGAGTGAAAGAGTCCGGGATCAATTCGGAAAAGAACAGCCTGTGAGATTCTCCGTGGGTCCGCTTCAAACGATATAGTCAACGCACTAAGGTAGAGATCTCTTTCTTGCTTCTGAACGCGGACGCCCTTGTCGCCTAGGACCGCGCAAATCTCCTCGCGAATCTTGTCAGAGTTCTTGCGTAGATCAGAGTCGCTCACGTGGATTGTGATTTCATCCACATACTCACCAAGTTGCCCTAATGATTGTGCAGCTGGACTCTGATCTTGTGACACAATCTCCAGATACTCCTCATCAGAGAAGGTCGGGACATGACTGTGGCCAAACGCCTCATTCACGAGAGATATCAGATTGCCGAGAGAATCTCTCGACGTGATGTTGAACCCCTGAAGGAGACCCAATGGTGCTTTGACTGTACTCAAGTCTAGGCCTTTGAATCCGACTGGCACAACACGCAGATTCTTGCTGTATGCGTACCCCGACTCGAAATACAGCCATTGGGAAGCAACTGAATTGGGGGTGACGAAGACCACCATCAACTTAGCTTCATCAAGAGCCTGCTGGATTCTGTGGACCCAATTTCTGCCCAGAGGGATACTCTGGCCGTCACTTGAGAGAAAGACGTCAATAGCCCCACCGGTCTTGTGAACGAACAAATCCTTCAACCGAGCCAGAGAAGCAGCATCCTTGCTCGAATGACTGAAGAAGACCGTTGGCTTGTGCATGACTTCATCCATGACTACACTTCCTTCGCCCTAATGCCTTTCAGGTCATCTTCTGGGCCCCTCCGCATGTGTGGAGCGAATACGAGGCCCAGACTCATGCGCTGCAACGCGGCCATTGCTCTCTATCAGGCCCGTATTATGGCCAATGCGGTTGGAGCAAGCAAGGGTCTTTCGTGTGAAGGCGATGGAACAGGCGTGCTTATGGCAAAGACGAAGTTGTGAGACACGTGGCTGTAGCCACAGAATGCGAGCCACGCATGAGTTCTTCTTGAATCTGCTAGATCTGCGTAGACCGCGGACGAAGATCGGCATGGAGCCGCAGAGGACCAGTGATCGAGAAGATTTCCGGATTTTTCGCTTGACTAATACGGCTGGGCCTTGTAGGATATTCAGGCAACAAAATGGAACAGGATCGAGTTTCAATGGGGAGCAGGCGATGGCAGACATTGGGCAATCCGGGCAAACCCAGGATGGAGGCACAGAGTTGGCTCTGCACGCGTTGAGGAGTGCGGCTTTCATCTTCATTCTCCGTGACCTCCGTGTCTCTGTGGTGAAACACCATTCGAAACAAAGCCAAATCTGGGAGGGATGGGGGTTATGGGATTGCGGATTGTTGATTGCGGGTTGTGGCTTGAGGCGTGGCACGGCGGTTCTGCGGAACAAAGCCAATGGATTCGGGAGTTTCAAGTTTGAAGTGTGAACTGTCAACCTGGAGACGTGGGCGTGAGCCATCCGACTTCAAACTTCAAACCTCACACTTCACACTCTCGCCATGCGAAACAAAGCCAATTGGACGCGGCGGGCAGGATGGTGTGCACGGCACACCCTACGAGAGGGGGGATTTTGCGAAACAAAGCCAATTTGCCCGACCAGAGCAGGAGTGGGCACGCCCGGTCCCGCTGGAGGGGGCCATGCGAAACAAAGCCAATTCGCCCGACCAGGGCAGGGGTGGGTATGGCCAGCCCTGCTGGAGGAGGCGACGCGAAACAAAGCCAATTGGAGGAAGTCTCAAGGTTGATGTTTGAAGTGTGAAGTGGGTGGGAGGCGATTGCGAAACAAAGCCAAATCGGACGCAACTGCTTTGTTCGCAGGCAGTTATGGTGAAGGCAGTGGACCGGCGTGGGAATTCTGCTTGCCTGGGGGCGGGGGTGGTGTATCCTCAGGTCTGATGGCAGGATGATGGAGTTGTATGGAGATCAGGATAGAGAGTCTCATCGAAGGCGCACGGCGGGCGCGGGGAACCGTGGTAATCATAGATGTTTTCCGGGCTTTCACGGTGGCAGCCGTGGCGCTGGCGCGTGGGGCCAGTCGGATCGTCATGGTCGCTGAGGTTGGGGAGGCGTTGCAGCTTCGGGATCGCGGCGTGGGAGAGATCTGCGTGGGCGAGGTGAACGGGATGCGGCCGGAGGGCTTCGATTTCGGCAATTCGCCTTATGAGATGATGCAGGCCTCGCTGGAGGGCAAGGTCGTCATTCAATCCACCCGCGCGGGGACAACCGGTGTCGCGGCGGCAACCCAGGCGGAGGCGGTCTATGCCGGGTCATTCGTCGTGGCGGATGCCACGGCCCAGGCCGTGCTGAGAGACAGTCCGCCGTATGTGACCCTTGTGGCGATGGGGTGGAACGCGCGGGTCCGGACGGATGAGGATGAGCAGTGTGCCTTGTACCTGCGGAACCGAATGCAGGGCCGCCGGCCCGACCCGCAGGCCGTGCGCAAGCTCGTCCTCGAAAGCGGCGAGATTGCCAAGTTCCGCGACCCGAACCAGCCGCACTTCCACCCGCAGGACCTCGAAATCGCACTGGAGATGAACAAGTACGACTTCGCCGTTCGCATCGACGACGAGAACGGTATGCTTGTGGCGAGGCGACACGGATGAGTGAATGGACGATTCAGAAACTCCTGAATTGGACAACGGAGTACCTGACGCAAAAAGGCGTGGACTCGCCCCGGCTCAGCGCCGAGCTGCTGTTGTCGAGCGTGCTCGAACTGAAGCGGATCGAGCTGTACACACAGTACAACCGTGTCCTCGAGGAGGAGCATTTGGCGAGACTGCGGGAGCTGGTCAAGCGAGCCGGCCGGCACGAGCCGATCGCCTACCTGGTCGGCAAAACAGAGTTCTACTCGCTGGAATTCGAGGTGACGCCCGACTGCCTGATTCCGCGCCCCGAAACCGAGCTGCTCGCGCAACGTTCCATCGAGTTTCTGCGTCAGCGTCCCGGCCCGCGCCAGGTGTGCGACCTGTGCACCGGCTGCGGCCCGATTGCGGTCGCGGTCGCCAGGAACGTGCCTGATGCGAAGGTCATCGCCACCGACATCTCCGCCCCCGCTCTGGCGGTAGCGGCGAGGAACGTCGAGAAGCACAAGCTCCAGGATCGCGTCGAATTGCGGCAAGGGGACCTGTTCGATCCGCTGATCGCCCAGCTCGACCAATTCGACCTGATCGTGTGCAACCCGCCCTACGTCAGTAGCGCCGAATACGAGGAGCTGGAGAAGAACGTGAAGGACTACGAGCCCCGGATCGCCCTCTACGGAGGCGAGCAAGGTTTGGACGTCCATCGCCGAATCGCCGAGCGAGCGACCGAGTTCCTCAAAGCCGACGGCGCCCTGCTGCTGGAGATCGGCCACAAGCAAGGCCCCCCGGTACGGAAACTGCTGGAGCTAACAGGTTCATTCCAGAACATACAGACAGACAAAGACCTGAGCGCCCATGACCGCATGGTAATCGCAAAGATAACATAGCACACCTTGGAGATTGCAGCCCGGCATTGCTTTTGGCCGATAGCGTACTATACTGGCACGAAGGCTGATCGAGAATTCGGCTAACGCCTATTCGGAGAACACCTATGCTAAAGCGGTTCCGTGTCAACAACTTCAAGAGCCTCCTCAATTTCGAGTTCAGACCTACCGCCTTGAACTTGCTGGTGGGCCGGAACAATGCTGGCAAGACAAATCTGTGCTCGTCATTGCGTTTTGTAAGTCTTTCAAGTCAGACCTCCCTTGAGAGCGCTATTCTGAGCGCGGTCGGTGAGACGTGGAACTTGACAAATGTTCACGTGGCTGGGAATCACGACATGGAATTCGAGGTCGACTGTTCTCTGATCCATGAGACACAACCCCTCGATTTTTCATACAGGCTCAAACTGAACGCCCCGCCGGAATCCAGTGTCGGTCCACGAGCATTGCGCGTCGCGGAAGAGATCCTCATCGTTACAGGAGGACCATTCAAACAGATGATCCTTCTCGAGAACCGTAACCGTCAGGTTCGGATGTTGCATGAAGAAGGATTCGTCCAGAAACACCCGAATTCACCCTATTACGTGGAGACAGGTTCGCCCGAGGACGCCACAATGCTCTCTCGGTTGTACGAGTTGAAGGACAACCCACGCGCTGCCTTGTTCAAACGATATCTTGGCACCTGGCTTTACTACAGTTTCTCGACTGCTGCGCTCCGTTCGCCTGACGTATTGCGCGATTACTCCTTGCTCCGCGATGACGGCGCCAACCTCAGCCGTGCAATGTTCACTCTCCATAATGAAAAACCGCGAGTCGAGAGAAAGATCATCGAAATGCTCAAACCAGTCGAGCCAAACACCGACTTATTCAGCTATTCGTCGCCTGACCCCGAGCACGTGTACATGTTCCTGGAGGACGAACGAAGCCAGCGATTTGGTGCTCGCAGCATGTCGGATGGCACGTTGCGTTTTCTCGCCATGGTGTACTTGCTCGTGGTGCTTGATGAGAGATCAAGAGATGGTGCCCCAACTCCACTGATCATGATAGAGGAGCCAGAGAATGGTCTTTACGTCGGGCACCTAAAGCCATTGCTCCAACGCACTAATCATTCCGTCACCGGCGGCCAGTTCATCTTCACGACCCATAGCCCGTACTTCATCGATCTCTTCGATAGCTGTCTGGAAGGGGTCCACTTGGTAAAACCTGGTGTGCCCTCCTCGGAAATCAAGATGATTGATATCTGTAAGACAAGAGAGCTACTGAAAGAAATGTCCCTCGGCGAAATGCACTTCAGGGAGATGCTGGGATGAAGATCGGTTACTGTGTGGAGGGAAGTACCGACAGGGCGATGCTGGTTGGGCTCAACCAGCGGTGGTGCCCTCATACCCAACTGATCGAGGGGGCATTTCGCGGCACATCGGGACTCAGCCAGCGCCGTGAGATACCCAAGGTCTGCATTGAGTTGGTCGCTAAGGGTGCAGAGTTAATCGTCTTCCTGCGTGACGCGAACAAAGAGAACTGGCGAGAAGTCCTCATGGCCTATGAAGGGGACTGCCGACCCGAACACATGCACGTCACCGTCTTTGGCGTATGCGACCGGAATATCGAGTGCTGGCTGTGCGCCGACGCGGACTGGATTGCGAAGGAGACGGGACACCAGCCAGACGAGTTCCGTGTGCCGGATCCCAAGAAGGCCTTTGAAAAGGCAATGCAAATCACTGGCTTTGATCGGAAAGAGCAGGAAATCGCCTCGCTCGTTCGGAACGCCCCTCTGAAGAGTTGGCTCACGAATTCCTCCTTCAAGGAGTTCTATGAGCGGGTTTGGGACAAGAGCAAAGAGAACGGCTGCAAGATCGAGAATCTCCAGGAGTCCTGAAACAACACCAACGAGCGTCAAGGAAGCGGTGAAACAAACGCGAGTCAGTACGATATGACCGCGTGGAGGTTGTGGCTGGCCAGGCGTTTTCGGCCGTGGAGGGCTTTGAGCTCGATGAGACAGGTGATGCCGATGACCTTGCCACCGACCTTCTCCACGAGCTGGCAGGCGGCGCGCATGGTGCCGCCGGTGGCCAAGAGATCGTCCACCATGAGGACCTTGGCGCCGGGGCGCAGGGCGTCGCGGTGCATCTCGAGGGTGTCCACGCCGTATTCGAGCTCGTACGTCGCACTCTCGGTCTGGAAAGGCAGCTTGCCTTCCTTCCGAATCGGCACGAAACCGGCGCGAAGCCTGGCGGCGACTGCAGCGCCAAAGATGAAGCCGCGAGCCTCGACGGCGGCCACATACTCGATGCTCGCGCTCTCGAACGGCGCGCAGATCGCGTCGATAGCAGCCGGGAAGGCCTGGGGATCGGCCAGTAGCGGCGTGATATCCCGGAACAGAATCCCCTTCTTCGGCCAATCCGGGATGTCGCGGATGTACTTGGATAACACGATCTGCTCAGTCGTCATCGGCTCTCCTTGCGTGATTCAGATTCTTCAGGTCATGAGGCAAAACAAGTCCCAGGTCAACCGCCATTTTCTGCGAACGCGAGTCGCGATGCAAGCACGATATCCAGGACGTGTGCTTGATCCCCCCGGTCGCGCTGCCGATATACGTCCAGGCAGACCCAGATCGTTGCGCAGGTATCGGACGGGGTTGGAGGCCAAACCCTTTTCCCGCCGCATGTGTATGACTACAATGGACCTGCGACAAGGAAGGAGACGTTCTGAGCAGTATCGAAGACAGGGTCCATGACGGATAACGGTGACAACGACAGGCTTGAGGCAATCCGGCAGCGGATCAAGGAGTTGCCGACCGGGCCAGGCGTGTATTTCATGAAGGGCGCCGATGAGGTCGTCCTCTACATCGGCAGGGCGAAGAATCTGCGCGCCCGCGTTTCAAGCTATTTTCAGCCGTCGAGCAATCTGGAGGCCTCGCGAGGCCCGCACATCGTCGAGATGGTCGCCAAGGTGCAGTCGGTCGATTGCCTGGAGACGGAGTCGGAGGTGGACGCGATGTTGAAGGAGGCCCGGCTGATCAAGGACATCCGGCCGCCCTACAACATGGACCTGACGGACGACAAGACCTTCCCCTATCTGGAGATCACGACGCGCGAGGACTTCCCTGGCGTGTACATCACCCGCAAGCCGAAACACAGCGGCACACGCCTGTTCGGCCCCTTCGCCAGTCCGAGCGACCTGCGGGCCGTGCTGGTCGAGTTACAGAAGATCTTCCAATTCCGGACATGCCGTCTGGAGATCCGCGAGGACGATCCGAAGCGCCCGTTCTTCCGGCCCTGCCTGCTCTATCACATCCGGCAGTGCACCGCCCCGTGCGGCGCCCGCATCGCAAAGGCGGAATACCGCCAGAGCATCCGCGACCTGGTTCGCTTCCTCCGCTCCAAGCGCTCCACCGTGCTGCGAGAGCTGCGCACACAGATGGACCAGGCCTCCAGGAGCTTCGAGTACGAGAAGGCCGCGATGTTCCGCGACCGCATCCGGCTGATCGAGAGCCTCGACGATCGCGGCACGCTGGACGAGCACGTGCAGCCGGAGGTCTTCGCCGCCGACCCCACCGAGGCGCTCGTCAGGCTCCGCGACATCCTCCAGACCCCCGACCAGGTCCGTATCATTGAAGGGATCGACATCGCCAACATCAGTGGCGCCGAGGCGGTCGGCTCCTTGGTCAGGTTCATCGACGGCCGGCCCTTCAAGAGCGGCTACCGCCGATTCCGAATTCGCTCCGTCAAAGGCATCGACGATTATGCGATGATCGCCGAGGTCGTCCGGCGGCGATACAAGCACGCCCTTCGCGGCGAGGAGCTCTGGCCGGACCTGATCCTCATCGACGGCGGGCTCGGCCACCTCAGGGCCGCCGAGGCCGCCTTCCAGCAGATGATCACCGACGCCATGACTCATGTAGCCCAACCGCCCTCGGCTGGGTCCACCCCCGAGTGCGGGGGTGTTACATGGGACGAGGCGAACGTGGAGGTGCCGCATACCAGGATCGCCTCCATCGCCAAGCGGGAAGAAGACATCTACCTGCAAGGCAGCTCGCAACCGTTGAAGCTGCCGGCCCACTCGCCCGTCCGAAAGCTGCTCCAATACGTCCGTGACGAGGCCCACCGCTTCGCTCAGCACTACCATCACATCCTCCGCGACAAGAGGATGCTCAACGAAACCCGCTGACGTGGCCAGGGCGTCCCGCCCTTGCGTCGGCTCAGCCGGCCGGTGCAGGCCAGGCCGAGCACGCCCGGCAGCGCCTCGCCGGGAACCGCAACCGGTGTCGGTCTGATCGATCAAACCGAGGCTGGGAATCGCCATCCGGCCAACCGCGACGCCAAGAAATGCTATCCAGGGCCAGTACAACTGGTATAATGAACCTGTGTCAAGCAGGGGCAATATGAAACCGATGCGCATCTATCTCGATACGTCAGTGCTTGGCGGGTGCTTCGATGAGGAGTTCCGGGACGCCAGCCGGCAGTTCCTGAAGACGGCGTATCGTCAGCAGATCACCCCTCTGATCTCGGAGATTCTCTTGCGGGAGTTGGCCGAGGCCCCGCGCAACGTCAGGAATCTGCTTTCTCGCATGATGCTCGCGGATTTGGAGCGTCTGGAGGTGTCAGACGATGCGGTGGAGCTTCACGATGCATACCTCGCGGCCGCTATCGTTTCGGCTCGACATGCCGACGATGCCCTGCACGTCGCCCTGGCCACAGTCGCACGTGCCGACGTCCTCGTCTCATGGAATTTCAAACACCTGGTGAATCCCGCCCGGATTCGCGCCTTCAACGGTGTCAATACTTCGCGGGGCTACGGCCCTATTATCATTATGACCCCTTCTGACATCGTCAGCTTGCTGGAGGAAACCGATGAAACCTCGGAAGACCTTTGATTGCGTCGAAATGAAACATAAGATTCAGGACAAGATCTACGAGGAGACCAAGAACCTCAGTCGAGAAGAATTGATTGCGTACTTCCGACGCCATGCCCAGACGGGACCGTTCGCGCAGTTGTGGAGGAAGTCGCCGAAGCCCAAACGCCCCGTGACCTCAAGGCAACGACAGAAGTTGTGATTGGCGATCCTATGGATCAATTCCTGTCGGCGCGCCAGGGTGAATGACGGGCGTCGCCGGAGCCAGCCGGTGCAGGCCAGGCAGAGCACTGGCCCATATTCCAGTATTCCACCATTCCAACGACCCGGAGTGCCCGGTTTTCGGATGGGAATTTGCTTGACGTTGGGGATGGCGCAGTGCTACAATCGCGGAAACGGTGGGCCGCTGAGCATTGTCCCCCGCGAGGAGTCTTGAGCTCTGCTTGCAGGACACATGTCCTCATGTCATGATTGTGGTTCTCGGAGGGACACAGCGACCGATAGGGTACGGCGCCTCACAGTACCGCCGCGCTTCGTATGGCGCAGCGAGCCATCGCGTGCGTCCGACGCGTGGACAATGGTGAGGCGGGAGGGTCTTGGGTGCAGCGTCATTCGTGTCGTTGTGCCGACTCTTGCTGCGCAGTCCGCAAGGCCGGCGACAGCTTGGAGCGTTGGTCTTCGGGTTGCAGCTATGACGGGTTGCTGGGCCGCCATCGACCGCCCGGACCCTATCCCGACGGCGCCCCACCATCATGCTCTACCTTCCCCCGCTTGTTCCCGCCATCGCGAACAAGATCGCGATGTCCTCACATGTGCCAAACTCCACAGCGGCGTCCTTTCTGAAGGGGTGAAAAAATGAAGACGATGAAGACGACAGCCATTCTGGCCCTTGGGATCGCGTTTGCGTGGAGTCTGGCGATAGGTTCAGCTATCTCTTCCGGCGGTCCGGGCTCGGCAGGGAAGATCATCTGGGTCTCGGATGGCCACGAGAGCTTCGTGGGCGCCGAGGCGCCCGACGACCAGGACTGGGTCGATCTGCTGCGGTCTGAGGGTTATACTGTCGACTACCAGCCGCCCACGGCGCCTGGGACCGGCTACTGGCGGACGCTGGATACCGCGAGACTCGCAGCACTGGAGGCGGCCGATCTGATCATCGTCAGCCGTGATACGAGCAGCGCCAACCACGCCAACGATACGACCGAGGTGACGCAGTGGAACAGCGTGAAGACGCCTCTGATTCTGCTCCAGGGCTACCTCGCCCAAAGTAGTCGCTGGATATGGATGAACTCGGCGAACATGGGGGCGCGACAGGCGTACTTCACGGCCAAGGCGGTGGATGCGACGCACCCGGTCTTTGCGGGCGTCGCTCTTGACAGCCAGGGGCGAGTCACCTGGTTGGACCAGAGTATATGGCCGGGCTACTCAAGCTACATCAATACGGCCGATGCCGGCAATGGCAAGGTCATCGCCGTCAGGCCGGACAACAACTATGTCGTGATCGCAGAATGGTCTGCCGGGACGCCCTTCTACGCCGGCTCGACCCAGACACCGGGCGACAAGCGGATGCTCTTCTGTGCCGGCACCGAGCAGACGCCGGACACAGGCGTCGCATGGGGCGTGTATGACCTGACGGCCGACGGCACCGAGATGTTCCTCAACGCCGTCGCCTATATGATGGGCGGGGCCGGCCAACCCGCCGACGTGTCCGCCGGCCTCATTGCCCACTGGAAGCTGGATGAGACCAGCGGCACTACCGTCTTCGACAGCGCCGCCCAGAACGACGGGCTCACGTATGGCGGCCCTGTCTGGCAGCCGACGGGGGGCAAGATCGACGGGGCGCTCAAGCTCGACGGCGTCAATGACTACGTGCAACTGCCCATCGGCTCGCTCATCAAATCGTTGACCAGCGCCTCGTTTGCCACGTGGGTCAACTGGTCCGGCGTCGGCACCTGGATCCGGATCTTCGATTTCGGCAGCGGCACCAATGCCTACATGTGCCTGACGCCTCGCACGGACACGGGGTTGATGTGTTTCGCGATCACCAACGCCGGGAACACAGTGGAGGACCGGGCGACCGCGCCGCAGGTGCTGGTGACCGGCTGGCATCATGTCGCTGTGACCATCGACGCAGCCAGCAAGACGTACTTGCTGTACCTCGACGGCCAGGTCGCGGCCACGAAGACCTCGGCGCGATACACACCAAGCTCGCTGGGCACGACCACCCAGAACTGGCTGGGCCGGTGCCAGTGGGTGGGGGCCCCTTACTTCAGCGGCGCTCTGGATGACTTCCGCATCTATAACCGCGTCCTGTCCCAGGCGGAGGTGGCCCAGTTGGCTGGGACTTCACCCGGAGGCACGACGCCGACCTCTCCCTGGATGCGTGCGGCGTATTGGGACAGCCGGTATCCCTCCTGCTGGGCCGGCGATGGGCAAAGCACGCGGGACGCCCTGCAGGCGGCCGGCTACACCGTTCTCAACGCCGACCAGCTCAAGAGCTGGATGGACGCCCGCATCGCCGACAAGCAGTTGAGCGTCGTCGTCTTCTGCAAGGACGTGGCGCCGGACACGGTCGTGGAATTGCAGGCCACAGATTGCACGCTTCGCAAGTACCTCGACGCGGGCGGCAAGATCGTCTGGTACGCCGACATTCCCTTCGGCTTCCAGGGGCACGCGAACGGGACCAGCACGTCCTGGGACGGCTGCTCGTCCAGCATCCTGGGAGTCAACTCCTGCAGCGCGCCATGGGGCAGCGGCCAGACGGTCACCCTGACCGCCGACGGGACGAGGTGGGGCCTCACCGAAACGTGGACCTCGCAGCGTCCTGTGGCGCCCTACCAGGGCGTCAGTGCCCTCACGCTCCTGGCGACGGACGGCGGCGGGCACGCCGCCGCGTGGGTCAAGCACTACGTCGCCGGCGACACCTACCGCGGATTCGTCCGGTTACAGGACACGCCGGGCCAGCCCCTTGTTGCCGATATCATGCGTGTGGCCGAATACGGCAGCAGCGCGGGTGGCGGCGGGACGGCAAGCCTGACCGTGGAGGCCACCCAGTACGGATCGTCTATGACGCAGCTCAGTGTCACGGGCAGTGGTTTTGCCGGGAGCGCCTCCGGTCAGGTCTTCATCGACTTGAACGCGAACGGTCTCTGCGACTCCAGCGATCGTAGCTTCCCCGTGACGACCCGGGCGGACGGCACCTTCTCCATGGTCTGGACGGTTGCCTTTTTCGTGAGAGGCGAGTACAAGGTCGGGGCCGACATCCCCGTCGGCCCGCCTGTCGAGGCATGGGCGAGCTTGACGACCACGTGGGGGTACTTGTGCGAGACGCCCACCATTGAGCTCTCTCCAGAAAGTGGACCTCGCGGGACTGTCGCGATGATCAACGCCTGTGGCTTCCAAGGCCTGAGAGGCAGTCAGAATGTTATCTCCTGGTTCCTTGACGAAAACGGCAATGGCAAGTGGGATTCCGGTCCGGAACGCGAACAGGGCGACACTTTAAGCGGCGTGCACAGCGACGGCACCTGGTCGTACCCCTTGGATATATTGTCCAGGTATCGGCCGGGCTCCTACACGGTCTATGTCCTTGTCCTAGTAATGACCGACCCCGACCCACAGCCATACATAGTGGCTCAGGCGACCTTGACAGTGTGGTGACTTCCGACGCCGCGCAGGCGGATGTCCTGTGTCGGCAAGAAGATCGGAGTCGAATTCACAAACGTGACGCCCGACCCCAGCAGCTATGTCGGCCTGGACAACGTCCGCCTCACTCTCGTCCAGTAAGGTGGTAGAGACGCAAAATCTCGCGTCTCTACAGCGTTGCCGCGCTCCTCGCAACGACATAGGTGTGGTCTGCCAAGGGGCTTTCTGTTGGCCCTGGGCCGCCCTCGGCTGGGTCCACCGGATTCACCCCCGGGGGCGGGGGTGCTACATGGGACGAGGCGAACGTGGAGGTGCCGCATACCA
>JAFGJR010000155.1 GCA_016928975.1 Sedimentisphaerales bacterium
CAGCAGAGTTCCCCGGTCCGGCACGCTCACTCGCGTCCCCAGACTGGCAGTCTCAATCTCGGGAACGCGCACCGGGTATTCGAGGACTTGGTTACCAGTGATCGTCGAGCTCGTAAGTCCCGTGGTCGTAGTGGCACTCGTCTGGCCAAGAACCCCCGTGACCGTGTGCTCCGCGAACCGCAAGAGGTCGTTCTGCGTGGTCATGATGTTCAACAGGACGTGCTTCTTGTCTTTGCTCACGGTCGGCGTGATCGTCATGTTGCTTCCAACCAGCACGTACCCGATGTTATTCTGGGTACCCTGTGTGGTTGTGCTGCCACTGACGCCGCTCGCTATGAGCGCCTGATTGGTGTTCGGCGGCAACGCGTATGAGACCGTATCGTTCAAATTGAAGAACGCCGACTCACCACTCATGACCGTTACCTTCGGCGCCGCCAGCGACTTTGAATCCGTTCGCGCCTGCGTAGCCCGAAGCAACACGCTGACCTGTAGATCGTCCAGCATGTTGCCGTACCCGGCAGTCACCCTCGCGCTCGGATTGATCCCCCCCAGGCTGCCCGAGACCTTTGTCGGCACCGACCCGCCGCTCAGATAGGAATCCTGGTCCACCGTCACTACACCCCAATCACCGCCGAGGTTGTAAGAGAAATCAACGTCCAGTCCAATCTCTTCCAGCCAGTTCTCTGTGACCGCCAGGAATCGAGCCTCAATCGACACCTGGTTTCCGAGCGATTTGCGAAGCTGATCAAGCATGTCCCGTATTTGCTGATGCACCTCAGGGGTCTGGTAAATCGCCAGCTTCTTCGGCTGCTGATCCGGATATGGCGTGACCGTCCCCTCCCCGGTCGCGCTCAGGTCGAACCACGTATCCGGCTCGATCGTCTGCTCGATCAGGTATCGCAAGCTCTGCGCCATAATACCGCTCATATAGCCGGTCATCCCCATGCCACCACCCATCATGCCCATACCCCCACCCATGCCTCCCATGCCTCCCATCATTCCGCCCATGCCGCCCATACCACCCATACCGCCCGTCATCCCGCCTCCCACGCCCCCGCCGTAGCCTCCCATGCCTCCCATGCCACCGCCCATACCACCCATGCCTCCCATTCCGCCCATCATACCTCCACCCATACCGCCCATGCCGCCCATCATCCCGCCTCCCATGCCCCCGCCGTAGCCGCCCATGCCGCCCATGCCTCCGCCCATGCCTCCCATGCCACCCATGCCGCCCATCATGCCTCCACCCATGCCTCCACCCATGCCTCCTCCGTAGCCGCCGCCCATCATGCCCATCATGCCCATCATGCTTCCCATCATGGCATAGTTGGCAGGCTCGCCGACCAGGTCTGTGATGTCGTAGACACGCGTCTCCATCTTCTTTGGAGGCAGGGACAAGTCTGTACCAACTGTAATCACACCCTTGTTCACGATGTAGTCGAGGTTGATATCAAGTTGCGGGTTCGACATCGCACCAAGCAGGTTCTCGATGGCTGTGCCGACCTTGACGTTCGGCAGGCCGTCCATGCTGATCGGTGTGGTGGGATCAATCTGCGCATTGTCCAGCATCTCACGCCAAAGCACGACAATATTCAACGGCGGCTCGACCGAGGACTTGATCATCTCAATCGCGTCGCTCAGCGTCGTGTCCCGCGTCAGCGACGACAGATCGACAACTCTCTCCAGTTGTTCATAAACGATCATGTTCGCCGGATCCAGTTGGATCGGCTCCTCCGGCCTTCGCGTTGGTTTCTCCCAGATCTCGCGCCAGTTCTTCGGGTACGTCATCTCGTCATGGTATGGGACCCCGGCCTCTTCCCCCTCCAACAGAATGCTCGCCGTCTCCTTCGAGTCCAGCCGGCGCATCTCAAGCTGCTTCCGCAAATAGATCGTGTCTTCCACCGTCTGCTTGATACGCTGCGCCTCGTCGTTGAGGGGATCGAGAAGCAGGACCGCTTCGAGTTGCCCCAGCGCTGCCTCGTATCGCTGCTGGCGCTGATACGCCTTGGCACGCTGCATCAGTTCGTCTACCCGTTGCCTCCGGTCGACCTCCGCCTGGTGGCGAAGGTCGCGCTGGGCTTCGATCGCTTCGATGCGCTTCTGCTCCGCGAGCTGCTTGTCGCGAATCGCCTGCGCCTCCGTAATCATCTGGTTGGCGGCGTCCAACTGGCCGGTGTACTTCCTGTACAGTTCATCCCCGAGTTGACTCTGATACTGGGCCACGACGCGCTGAGCATTGAACACGACGTCCCGGGCCTGGTCAAACTTGTCCTCGGCGAGGCATTTGCGCGTCTCGCTGGCGGCATTGTTCACCACGGCCTCGGTATGACTGCGAATGACATTCCTGCGACGATTGATCTCTTCCACGAAGCCCCCGCTGGCTGCCGGCCCGGCTGCCTCCCGGCCCGTCGTCGTCAACGGAGCCGGTTCCACTGGGGTCACACGCGTCGCCGGGGTCCGCGGCGGGGTGAGTTCAGCCAGTTTTATGTCGATGGCCTCAATGAAGTCCTCCGCGCGTTCGCCCTGGGCGAGCGTAAGGAGTCCACTATCCCTTACCTTCACGAATCCGTTGCGAGCCTCTTGGTAGTTGCCGGCGTTGTAGAGCGCCAGGCTGCGATCATACAGTGCCTGCATGCGTTCCGCGTCGCTCGGCGTTGGAGCAGCCGCGAACTCATCGGCCGCACCATACGGCATCGCCGTGGGTGTGGCGGATGCCGCCGTCAGAGCGCGCGCGGTCTCAGCAGTCGGCGCGGGTGTTGGTCGCACAACAGTACCCGCCGCCTCTGCACTGTCGATCTGAGCCAGGTACCCGCGGATGGTCGCCGCTGTGGACGCAGGCAGTGTCTCGCTCTTCAGTACCTCGGTGAACCCCTCTTTCGCCTTCGGGAAGTCACCGGAATGGTACGCCAGCATGCTCTGGTAGTACAGGTCACTGAGTCGATCCACCTCCCGTGCCCCCCCATTGGGACCTGGGCCGGGCGCAATGCCAGCGTCCGCCGGTGCGGCAGGCAGGGCGGCGACACTGTCGCCAGCCACGCCCAGCATCTGCGCCACGTCGAGCCGCTCCGGCTCCGTCAGGTAAGGACTGTTCTGAATGCTCTCGTACTGCGCGCGCGCTGCCGCCACGTCCCCTCTGGCCATCAAGTCATCGCCTGCCTTCTTGACGGTCAGGGCCTTCTTCCGTTCGGCGGCGGCCTCCGTCGCCTTGTCCAGCAGCGACTTCAGCTTGCGCTGATCGACAGGGTCCAGACGATCGGCGTATTTCTGCGTCATCTGGAATGTCTTGACCGCCTCCCCGTACAAGCCGCGGTCATACTGGTCAATCCCCACTTGCATGAAGTGCAGAGCCACCTCACGTACTTTGGCGTCACCACTGCTCTGCGCCGGGGCTGCCTGGACAAGGGCTGTCGCGATTAGAAATACCGATGCCAGGATGCTGGATGCGGACCCTCTCCGCAGAGACTTCGCGAACACTGTTGGCCTGTCCAAAACCTAACCTCCTGCCAATAAAAACATCACCCTTTACGGAAAAACCTGCCACAACCGCTACGTATCTGTCACCTCCAAGCGAAGGTCGTACGCCCCAATCATGCCTGTAATTTATTAAAATAGCCAATTTTTTGCAAGAGAAAAATTGCACCGCAGCCTGTTTGGCCGATAAAATCTGGCTTCTCCGCCTTGAGACGCGGACTCTTGTCACCATCGGGGTGAAATTGGGGCTGTGTAAAAGACGGCATTATAGGCACTATAGGCAATGAAGTTCCGGCAAGCATACGGAGACGCACGGTCATGGACGAACCGCTCATCTTAGCCATCGAGACTTCAAGCCGCGTCGGATCTGTCGCTCTCGCCCGCGGAGCGAGGCTTCTGGCCGAACACACGTTCGCCGCTCCGTTGCAGCACAGTGCCGAAGTCGTTCCTGCCATCCGTCAGCTCCTCAACCAAGCGGATCTCGCGCCATACGATATTAGCCATGTCTACATTGCCGATGGTCCTGGGAGTTTCACCGGCCTTCGCATTGCAGTAACAATAGCCAAGGCGATGCACCTAGCCAACGGGACCGCCATCGTGACAGTGAATTCCCTGGACGTCATTGCGGCCAACATAGGTGACGCGACGTCCGGCCCATCGTTACAGGATTCCGGCACCTCGCCGCCCGATCTCATCGCGACCGTCTTTGACGCCAAGCGAGGGGAGTTCTATGCTGCGATGTATCAGCGGCTCAAACGATCGGCCCCCTTCGGTGAGACGAATCTGGCCCCCAGCGAGGGGTACGTTATACCTGCGCCGCAGGGGTGCAGTTGGCACAAGACCGTGCCCGACTGTCTGATCACCGCCGATCAGTTGGTCAACGAATACGCTGTGCAGAGGCCTCTCGGAGTGCTGGGGGACGGTCTGCTGTACCATCGGGCCGCATTTCGTGCCAAGAACGTTCGCCTGCTGGATGAGGTATACTGGAGCCCGCGGGCGGCCAACGTCTATCGCCTTGGCTATCAGAAGGCCCAGGCCGGCTTGTTCGCCGATGCGTTGACACTCGCACCTTTCTACCTCCGTGGACCCCAGGTAACCATTAAGAAATCAGGAATATTGTAGATACTTGTTCACTTGCCGGCATCTGTCTGGTATACATAAAGCACTGATGGGCATTCGCATGAGAACTGTCTTCTTATGACACCGACTATGAGACCTGGTGTGAACTGGAATGCTCCGTGAAATCTCAGGACTTTGCAAGGGGAACGCGGGATGAACATCTATGTTGGAAACCTTTCCACTGATACAAGCGAGGATGATTTGCGGCAGGCGTTTGCGGCTTTCGGCGACGTCGCGACGGTCCGCATCGTAAGGGACGGGGCCACCGGTGAGTCCCGAGGCTTCGGTTTCGTCGAGATGCCCACTGAGGAACAGGCCAAGAGCGCCATAGAGCAGATGAACGGCAAGGAACTCAACGGCAATCAGCTCGCAGTCGAGCAGGGCCGCACCCGAACGGCCGCCGGCGGGGGCGGAGGAAGACCTCCTCGTGGTCAGGGTCCTCGTCGCGGCGGCAGACCCGGTGGGCGCCCCGGCGGCGGCGGCGGACGCGGGGGGCACAGTCGGGGCCCCAGCCGAGGCGGAGATCGCGGCGGACGACCTCGCTACTAATTGGCACAGACTCGCGGCATCCTGAGTCCCAGGACAACTCCCAGCGCCCTGGGGCGCACGATCCAGGTCAGCATTCCTTCTCTGCATAGGAAATGATCTTGCGGGGCGGGACCGCTGTGCGCACGGGTAGCACCGGGCCACGACAGCCGAGCGCGCAAGGAGAAATCGAACCGTGGCAACAAGACGAAGTGCCGGGCTCCTGATGTACCACCAGCGGGCTGGCCACATGGAGGTCTTCCTCATCCATCCCGGTGGCCCGTTCTGGTCCACGAGGGACGATGGCGCGTGGTCCATTCCCAAGGGAGAGTTCGCCGCCGAAGAGGATCCGCTCGACGCGGCGAAGCGTGAATTCCGTGAGGAGACGGGCTTCACAGTCTCCGGCCACTTCACTGCTCTCGAGCCAATCCGACAGGCTGGGGGCAAGATCGTTCATGCGTGGGTCGTGGAAGGCGACTGCAACGCCGCCGTGGTCAGGAGCAATACGTTCTCGATAGAGTGGCCCCCTCATTCCGGCCAATGCAAGACGTTCCCCGAGGTGGATCGCGCGGGTTGGTTCACCCTGGAGCAGGCACAGAAGAAAATAGTCAAGAGCCAGCAGCCGCTGCTCGATCAGTTCCGGCGTCTACAGGTAGATCCAGCTACTTAGCTACGGCGGGCTCACTGCTTCGTGCCGGCCTCCTGACCTGTGTCCGATTGGGCAAATGAGGAGGTTGCTTTCACAAAGCCATGCCGGTCTGGCAAGTACGTCAGGATTACGTCCACCAAATCGCACGCGGCCGACCTCGCTGAGGGTTCGTACACCGAGCTGATTTGGACCTGTGCGACATAGCGAGCGGGGTTGCCGGATATGTTGGGGGTCCGATCGAAAACCCCGGAGAAATCACGCTCGCGCAGAGTAATCTGGCCGTTCAGGACATAGAAGCTCAACACGAATACCTGCCCATAGGATGGGGCCGGTTTGTGAAACTGATGGCTCAGACAATTGATCGTCTGGCCCGATCGCGTGGTGACTTGCGTCGGACTCGTATGATCGCAGATCCATCCGTGAGCCGGAAAACAGACGTCCGGCTTGTGCCCGAGCAACCCACCGGGATAGGATGAACAGTAGACCACGTACACATCGGCCCAGATCCGGTTCTTTGTGTTTGTATACTGGCGGCTGACATAATCATCCGCGAAAGTCGACCTCATGTATGCGTCGGTCGTTGTCTCAAGCGGTTTTTCTTGTCCGACCCAAGAGTCGATCCGAATCGGGATCGCACTGAGCGGAACCGGCAGCGTAACGGGATTGTCGCGAATGCTCCTCAATCGCGACGCGATGGCCCGGTAACCGATGCCCGCACCAATCAACAGCACGAACACCAGTGCCCCAGCCAGCCACACCGGCGCGGCAGCTCTGCGGGCTCCCGCCGCCATGGAAAGCGGTCCGCGGCAGTCATCAAAACCGTGTATCATGACGAGCCATCCTCGTTTAGGTCAACGGCAACATTCAGACTCCTTCCCATCTACAGGTTTCATCGGTCATTTGTCAATCGGTTATTGAACCGGCGTGGCGACTTCGCAGAACGCTCGCATACCGGATTTGCCTCGTTTTCCGTCGCTTCGTACGGTTTACGTAGGTTTGAATGCACGCGTTCTCGCTTCCTGGGGGGTCAGGATGAACAAGAAATGTCGGCAATGATGTGGATCACAGGTAGGACTGCACGCATTGAATGGGTCCCATAAGTACGGTGGTTTGGGCTGCCTGCTGACACGGCAGCCAAGTCACGAAGTGACGCTGCGGCCATCCACTCCGACTTGCGTCGTCGGGCAACCAGCCGCACTGGCTGTTGAGACCGCCGTC
The DNA here is from genome assembly GCA_016928975.1 of Sedimentisphaerales bacterium. The sequence continues at coordinate 6,983 of JAFGJR010000155.1, forward strand.
GTGGCCGTAGCCGTCATCACAACGATCCGGCTCCTGGACAGGCAGCCGGCCCTGGATTGCAAGTGGTTTCTCACTCCGTGCTTGCTGGTTATTGCCGCACTGCTGCCCACCTGGCTGCGTGGAAGCCGGTTCCCGCCTCTGTGCACGGACCGCAGGGACGCGATGACTTCAGTGGTGCTTGCATTCCTGATGTGTCTCTGCGCTCTCCCCGTCGTCTTCCTCGGCCTCTGGCTGATGGTTCGGATGGGTTTGTCAATGCCGGTGAGGCCGGTGGCGACAGGACTCTACGACCGGCTCACCTGGCTGGTCTATCAGTTCCTGTATGTAGCAGTTGCGGAGGAAGTGTTCTTCCGGGGTTACCTTCAAACCAATGTGATGCGTTCCCTCGGCGATGCTCGTCCCAGGAGACAGCAGATCGCTATTGTCACCTCCGCAGGTTGCTTCGCGTTGGCGCATGTCGTCGTGCAAGGTCAAATCGCCTCTGTGCTCACCTTCCTTCCGGGCCTCATCCTGGCCTGGCTGCTCATCCGAACGCGCTCGTTGCTGGCGCCCATCCTATTCCACGGACTGGCAAACGTGTCCTATGGAGTCATAGCGAAGACTCTGACGTAGTACCCCAATGTGAATGGTCTGGACCGCCCCATAAAGTGCAAGGATTCATGCTGCCATCGCGAGCCCCAGACAGATCCGCCGCGTTCCCGTCCATTCTAAATCAAGTGATGGCCTCCGCGGGACGATGAACATCATGGAACGAATCCGGAACTACATGGGAACGATCATGAACGAGAGACATGCGTCAAAGCTCTTCTGGGGCATCAAGGCTCTGCTTGCCGGGGTGCTGCTGTACGTGGCGGTTGCGGTGATCGTGACACCCTTGTACTTGGGCCGTGCACTCAAGCCCCTTCCTGTCTCAGGCAACGAGCACAGGGCCGAACCTGCATCCGCTGAGCCTCGCAGCCGGGCGCCCACCGACGTTTCCGCAATCGTCGAAAGCGATCTCTTTGCGGGGACAGGCGCTCCAGCCGGCGAAATGGACCTTGGCGCGGCTGCGCCGAACGCGATGCCCACAGCGGACGAGTTGGAGCTCAAGCTCATTGGAACCATCGCCGGTGACTCCTTCACGTCGCGCGCCGTCATCCAGAACACAACCACCGGCGCCGCGCGGCCATACAAAGTTGGCGACGTGATCGGACCGGCAACGGTCGAATCCATTGAGTCCGACAGAGTGGTCGTGCGCTTTGCAGGCAGGCGAAAGGTGCTGCCGCTGCAAAGCGGAATGGTCAGCCCGACCCGAGATGCCTCCAGTGAGAGCAGGCATCAGAACGTTGCGGTGGCGGAATCACAGACCTCGGTCGAGCCACAGACCCATCAAAGCCCGCCCAGGCTTGCCCTGCTGGAGGACGTCTTCCACAAAGCGAAGATCGAGCCCTACGTCGAGAGAGGCCAGACGGAGGGTTTGAAGATTTCCGGCTTGCAGGACACTCCCTTGACCGGATTCTTCGGCCTCAAGAATGGTGACGTGGTGCAGACGATCAACGGGCAGAGTCTGACAAGCAAACAGAAGGCTTTTCAGGTGATCCAGAAGGCGAAGACACAATCGAAGTTGCAGCTCCAACTGCTTCGTGATGGCCAACCCAAAGAGCTATCACTGGATTTGCGATGAGTCGGAGAACACCTTGAACACCATACATGATCCGTGTCGAACGCTCGTGGAAGGCACGAGCAGCGCAGCGCCGCGACGCGCCAGCCTGCCGCTGGGCATGATGAGGCTCACATTGTGCACGTTGGTCGTGATCAGCGTGGGCTGTGACATCAAACCCAAGCCGGTCAGTGGCACAGCCGTCTCACCCATTCAATTGAAGGCTTCCCCCAGACAGAAGGAGCCACCGCAGGCCGACACCCCGGCCGCCGAGCCTGCTCGCACGCCGGTCGTCGAGACACGCCCCGTGCGCGGCATCACGCCCGTGGGCAGGAGCGAGCCGCCGAGGCAAGTGCTGCAGATGAGCGAGGTGGGTTTGCCGCAGCAGCCGAAGCCGCAGCCGGAACCAACCCAGGGGGTCCAGCCGCCAATCCAGCAAGAGGCGCCGGCACCTGCAATCCAGCCGCAGGAGCTTGTGCAGGAGCCGCAGTCCTCGCCTGCGATAAGCGACGCGGACATCCCTCTGCTCAAGAAGCCCGGAATGGCAGATCAACTGGTGTCCGTCAATTTCGACGGGGTGGACATCCGAACCGTTCTCAAGACGATCGGGGAGATCACCGGGATCAATTTCATCCCGCATCAGAGCGTTACAGGCACGGTAACCGTCATGTCGCCGACCCCCATTCGCCTTGGCGACATCTACGCGTTCCTGCAATCGATCCTGGACGTGTACGGATATGCCGCCGTGGAAACGGACAATGCCGTCAAGATCATCGCCAAGGCGGACGCCGCCAGAAACTACGTCCAGGTACGGATCGGCGCCGACCCCGAGTACATACCAAGGAACGATGCAATCGCGACACAGATTCTCCCTCTGAAGTACGCTGACGCAACGGAGGTAAGCCAGCTCCTTCAGCCCATCCTCGCCAGCGGGGCGCAGATGGGGATCTACCCGAGGACCAATTCCATCATGATCACCGACACCTCGGCGAACATTCACCACGTCGCCCAGGTCATCGGCCGGCTCGACGTCGCCGGCTCGAGGGAGAAGGCGGTCCTGCTGCCCCTTAGGCACGCCTCCGCCAGAGTCGTGAGCGAGCAGATCATCGGAATCATGGAGAGGACCAAGGGCGGCTCCTCGCAGGCAGGCCGGCCCCGTCCGGCTCAGACCTCCGATCAGGCGCCCAATATCCTGCCCGATGACCGTACCAACTCGCTGATCGTCGTGGCAGGCGAGCAGGACATCGAGATGATCACACAGCTTGTCAGCCAGATCGACATCGAGCGACCCACGGGAACCAACAACGTCCATGTGGTCTATCTCAAGAATGGCGACGCGAACGAAGTGGCGCGGTCCCTCGAAGCAGCACTGGTCAGCGCGAAGCTGACGGCTGGCACCACTCCCAACGACACGCTGCCCCCTCAGGTCGCCGCCGACAAGAGCACAAACTCGTTGATCATCGTGGCGCCGCCGCAGGAGTTCGAGGTGATCTCCGAGATCGTGGACAAGCTCGACACCGTCCGTGAGCAGGTCTTCGTCGAGATGCAGATCATCGAAGTGACGGAGGAAGCATTGCAGGAGATCGGCGTGGACTGGGCCACGCTCGATGACGCAGTCGCCGGCAGCGTACGCGGTTTCGGTCTGACCAATCTCGGTCCGGCACTCAGCAACCCGATCAACGGCGGCACCGGCGAGGGACTCTTCGTGGGCGCGTGGAAAGGACCGGGCACGGACAAGATCGGGTTCATTCTGCAGGCTCTGAAGAAGGAATCCGGCGTCAACATTCTCTCGACGCCGCAGATTCTCACCTCCAACCACCGTAAGGCGAGCATCATCGTCGGCGAGAACCGGCCGTTCGTCACGCAGTCGAGGATCACGGAGAGCGTGGACCCAATCACGCCCACGGTCATCCAGGGTTTCGAATACAGGGATGTCGGCATCACGCTTGATGTCACGCCGCACGTCAGCCAGGGCGGGCTGGTCCGCCTCGAGGTCCACAGCGAGTTCACCAAACTGATTGAGGATGTCAGCGCCTCGTCCCTGAACACACCGGTCACCGCCAAGCGCAGCGCCAAGACCGTCGTGACGATGCACAGCGGCGCTACCGTCGTGATCGGCGGACTGATCCGTGACGACAAGACACGCGTCACCAAGAAGATCCCCTTGCTTGGCGATCTCCCGGTGCTCGGGGCGCTGTTTCAGGACCAGAGGGACCGCACGCAGAAGACGAACCTCCTCATCTTCATCACGCCGCACATCATGACGACGCCGGAGCAATTGCAGGAGATCACGCAGACGAAACGAGATCAGATGACGGCGCCGTCCAAGGAGACCAGGTGAGCAAGCGATGGCGGCGGAGACGAGATTCTGTTGTCGAGCGGCAGGCGCCGGGTAGCGATTGCCCACGGTGCGTGCCCTTGTATTCGGGGAAGAGGGTGTAAGTGAGCCCACAACTGGCTGAGCCCAAGAAACTGAGGCAGTTGCAGAGAATCTCTGCAGAGCAGTTGAACCCGAATGTGGTGAAACGGCTCCCGTGGGAGTTTCTCAAGAAACAGTGCGCCATCCCGATCCAGTTGGAGGACGGCGAGATGGGCGTCGCCCTGGCAGACCCGCTGAACGTGGAGGCCTATGATGCGATCGTGGGCATCCTGGGCCGGGCCTGCCCTCGCGTCATCTGTCCAGCTCCCGAGATCGAACAGGCCATCAGCCGATGCTACTACTATGCGGTCAACACGGAAGAGAAATACTACAGTCCGGATGCGCCGCAGTCCACCGCAGGCAGCGTGGACAGCGGGGTCAGCACGGTCCAGACACACGCCGAAGACCTGCTCAGCATCGCCCAGAAGGCGCCGGCGGTTCAGTTGGTCAACAAGATTCTCTTCCAGGCGGTTCAGAGCCGTGCGAGCGACATTCACGTCGAACCCTACGAGAACGAAGTGAGAATCCGCTTCCGCGTCGACGGCGTCCTGCACAACGTTTTGACATTGCCCAGGGCTCAGGTGGGTCCGCTGGCCTCCCGCGTGAAGATCATGGCGAATCTGAACATCGCGGAACAACGCCTGCCGCAGGACGGCCAGAGCCGTGCGAAGATCGGTGACGAGCTCATGGACATTCGCGTCTCCGTGATTCCCACCGCCGGCGGCGAGCGCCTCGTGCTGCGACTGCTCGACAAAGGTCGGGGCAGTCTCGGCCTCGAGGACGCAGGCTTCGGACCCGAGACGTTGCGACTCTTCCGCCAGCTCATCGCCTCGCCGCACGGCATACTCCTGCTCACCGGACCGACCGGCAGCGGCAAGACAACCACGCTGTACGGCGCCCTGCACGAGCTGAATGACCAGGAACGGAATATCCTGACGGTGGAGGATCCGGTCGAGTACCAGTTGCCCGGCATCGGACAGATGCAGGTCCGGCCGAAGATCAACCTGACCTTTGCCAACTGCCTCAAGCATATCCTCCGCCAGGACCCGGACATCATCATGATTGGCGAGATACGCGACCGTGAAACTGCTGAAATTGCCATCCAGGCCGCACTCACCGGCCACCTGGTCCTGAGCACGCTGCACACGAACGACTCCGCCTCCGCCGTCACGCGGTTGATCGACATGGGCATCGAGCCCTACTTGATCTCATCCACCGTGGCCGGCGTCATGGCGCAACGCCTGCTGCGAGTGATCTGCCCCAACTGCAGGAAGGCCTATCGCGTGCAGGAGAGCGGTACGATCACCCAGGAATTGCAGCAGATGGGGGCTGCAAGCGCCGAGCTGTATCGCGGCGATGGCTGCGACAAATGCCTGCAAACCGGATACCTCGGACGCAGCGGCATCTTCGAGCTCATGGTCGTCGACGAGGAAATGAAGGAACTGATCACAGAGCAGCGGGGCTCGCACATCCTCAAGCAGGCGGCGACCCGCAAAGGCATGATGACACTGCGTGAGGACGGCCTGCGAAAGGCCCTGTCGGGGACCACAACCCTGGAGGAAGTGTATCGGGTCACACAGGATGCTGCGCGGACGCACGTTGAGGTGAAGCCGGATGCCTGCCGTTGAGCCACAACTGCTGATTGACCAGGAGCTGGAGCGAACGCTCATGGAACCGCCGGTAGGGCCGCTCACCCCGCGTCGGACAAAACCGGTGGAGAATCTACGTGGAATCGGCACGAAGGCCCTCTGTCGCTTCGTGCGCCAGTTGTCCACGCTGCTCCACGCCGGCATGCCACTTGTGCCCGCCCTGTCGGCCCTGGTGGAGCAACTCCAGTGTCCCACCAATCCACAGCGACGCAAGCCCGCGCGGGACCCGCTTGCACAAGTCGTAGAGCACGTTCGGGACAGCGTCAACGAAGGTGGCAGCCTGGCGGAGGCGCTGAGCCGGTATCCCGGCCTGTTCTCTCCTCTATTCGTCAACATGGTGTCGGCTGGAGAGAGGAGCGGCGCATTGGAGGAAGTTCTGTTGCGGCTCGCGGAAATCCTGGAGCGGCGAGTGCAGTTGCTCGGCAAGATCCGGTCGGCCGTGGTGTATCCCGCCATGATGGCGGCGGTCGCGGTGGGCGTCGTGGTCTTCCTTCTAACCTACGTGGTCCCAAGCATCACGCAGATGTTCGTTCAGATGAATCAGCAGCTTCCCCTGCCCACGAGGCTGCTCATGGGCCTCAGCGGCATCATGCGAACGTACTTCATCGTGGTCCTCGCTTTGCCCTGCGTTGCCATCGCTTGCGTGTATGGCGTCCACAAGACCTGCGACGGCAAGCGGCGACTGGATCGGATCAAGCTCGCCCTGCCGCTGTTTGGGCCGTTGCTGCTCAAGCTGGAGGTGGCACGCCTGACCCGGACTCTGGGCACCGCCATGAAGAGTGGAATCCCCGTGACTACCGCCCTGGAGATCGCGCGGCGCGTCGTCCAGAACCAGGTCATCGCGGATGCTGTCGGCAAAATTGAGAACCAGATTCACAGAGGCGATGCCATCGCCGACGCAGTCCGATCGACGCGCATCTTTCCCCCCGTCGTCTTCCACCTGCTGGCCACCGGCCAGATGACCGGTAGTGTCGAAGACACGATGACGAATATCGCCCAGATGTACGAGACGGAGGTCGAGAATTCCATCAAGACACTGACGACGCTTCTTGAGCCGATGATCCTGCTCGTGATGGGTGCCGTCGTCGGCTTCATCGTCCTGTCGATCCTACTGCCTATATATGAAATCAATCAGGCTCTCTGACCATTGACTGCGGACTATGGATCATCGACTACTGAATAGGGTTAGCGGCTATGAACCAATCACCAATCACCAATCATCCATCATCAACTGCCAAAGGCTTCACACTGATCGAGCTGATGATCGTGGTCGTGATCCTGGGTCTGCTGGCGACGATTGTCATGCCCAAGATCCTGGACCGGCCGGAGCAAGCGCGTCGCATCAAGGCCAAGGTCGATATCCGCAACATCCAATCGGCTCTGGCGTACTTCAAGACGGATACCGGGCGCTTCCCGACCACGTCCGAAGGCCTGGAGGCACTCGTCTCCGGCAGGAACATCCAGGGCTACAATAAAAACGGATATCTGGAACGCGTCCCACTCGACCCGTGGGGCCACAAATACGTCTACATCAGCCCGGGAATCAAGAGCAAGGACTACGATCTCAAGTCGTACGGGAAGGATGGCGAGGAGGGCGGCACCGGTGATGACAGCGACATCGAGAGCTGGAATATCGAGACGTGACAACCTCGGATGCGCCTGCCCGGCTGACCGCGCATGTCCTGTGAAAGCCGTAGTCGGCGGCGGATCGAGCGCGTTTACACTGATCGAGGTTATCGCCGCTCTGGCGATTGTCTCGATCGCCATCCTGAGCCTGCTCCAGTTTCATCTGGCGACCGTCCGAATGGCCGGCACGACCAGAACGACGGCGATGGCAATCCTCGTCGCCCAGGAGAAGACGGCAGAGACATCCTGCAACGGATGGCCGGCGCTCGGCGTCAAATCAGGCGTGGCGGACATGGACGGTTCGCAGTTCAACTGGCGCACGGAAGTGACCGATCCCGGTTCCCTTGCATCCTGCGGCATTGGACACAACGCCGTGAGACAAGTGTGCGTCAACGTTACATGGCGCGATGGCGCGTCCCCAAGAGCCGTGCAAATGACAACGTACCTTGCAGACCACAGAATCCCATGACCAGTGGAAGGAACAATGCCGGCTTCACGCTGATCGAGATGCTCGTCTCGCTAACGATCATCGCGGCGATTCTCGCCATGGTGTATAGCAGCTTCGCGGCGACGACGCGCTCGATCGATGCGTCCACCGCTCGCCTCGCCGACACGGAGCGGGCCTGCTTCGCCCTGCGTCTGATGGCGCGGCAGTTGCGCTGCGCGTATGTCCCAGGCCCGGCACAATCGCTATCCGCAGGCCCACATGAGCCCCATATGACGGGCGACTCAGCGGCCCTGCTTGACATCACCACAGTGTCTCCGCTGGCACGATCCACGCAGTTCCGGGGCGACTCTCGCGATCCACAGGGGCGAGTTCTGTCGTTCATCACGAGCAGCGGCCTTGGCGCCGGACCGGATGCGCCACGCGGGCTCTTCCACGTGACCTATCTATACAACAAGGTCTCATCGACGCTGTCGGTCAGCAGGCGGAACCAAGCGGACTCCTGGGATGGTCGGTCCCGCACAAAGCGCCCAGAGTTGCTCTTGAGCGATGTCAGTGGCATCGAGTTGAAGTTCCACGACGGTCGGCAGTGGCGACCGACGTGGGACGCCGCACAGCGGCACGAGTTGCCGCGGGCGGTCAAGCTGGAGATCGCGCTCGTTGATGAGGCCGGCAACCAGCATCTCCTCAGGACCACCGTACCGATCATGCAAGAGACATATCCTGAATCACAATCCACGAGACGAGCCGTGGCGGCTGGGCAGCTATGAAGCGCAACACTCTCCAACCCAATCCCGGCGGATTCATCCTCGTCGTCGTGCTTGGCGCGGTGGCCATCCTTGCCGCGGTGCTGTTTGGCTTCCATCACACCGTACAGGCCAAGCTGGACACGGTGCACAGTTTCTACAAGGTGGAACGAGCAGGCAATTGTGCGCGGGCCGGACTGAACATTGCGGTGGCCGCCGTTCGGGCCACCGAGGATCTCTGTCAGGACAACCGGTTCTCGAAGCTGGTCGCAGGCGAGATGCCGATCCCGGTCGCTGACGGCACCTGCTCCTTGATCATCGTGGAGGAGAACGGCTTTCTGAATGTCAACCGCCTGAAACGGGAGACCGGCGAGCTCGATCGGACGCGGATCGATCAACTCTTGCGGTTGATCGACCTGCTGAACCGCCAGAAGCCCGATGCTCCGCGCATTGAATACGGCATCGTCCCGGCCATCATCGACTGGACCGACCATGACGATGATCCGACACACCTGCCGTTCGTGCAGCGAGACAATCTTGGCGCCGAGATGGGCTACTATGGGACTCTGGATTCGCCGCGTCGGTGCAGGAATGAACCCGTCGATGTCATCGACGACTTGCTGCCGGTCAAGGGCATGACGCCCGAGGTGCTGGGGCGGCTACGCGATTCGCTGACCACCTTCGGAGACGGCAAGGTCAACATCAACGCGGCACCAAGACTAGTGCTGGAGTCCTTGAGCGAGCAGATGAACCCGGCCGTGGCCCAGATGATCCTGAATCGGCGACGACTCAAACCGTTCGCCAGCATCGACGAGTTGAGACAGGTCCCGGGCATGACCGATAATCTCTATCTGGCGATACACGATACGGTCACTACGGGCGAGAAAGAGCGCTACTACCGCGTACGATCTCGTGGAACCATCGGTGACCTGAGCACTACGATCGAAGCCGTGTTGCGAAGAAACACACAGGCCGGAAATGTCGATATTGTCCAGTACAGAGAGCTTTAGATGTCTTTCACCACGGCTAAGGTACGTGGAACGTTAGCATGACGAAGAGATGCATTGGCATAGACATCGGTCGCACCTACGTGCGTGCTGCGCAGATCGCCCGGACACCAGAGGGTCCTCTCATCGAGAAGGTGTTCGGAATGCAGACACGCCGCAGCACAGATTCTGTGCCTGAGATTCTCCGGTCTCTTGTTGGGGCGCATGGCTTCGGTCGACGCGCAGATGTGGTGGTCTCCATGCCCGCCCAGGCTGTGTCCTTTGTAGAGATACACACGGATGCAGCCGGTCTGCAGGCCCTCCGGGCCGGAGAAACGCTCGGGCTGCGGGACAATCTGCCCCTGCCCCCTGAGGGTGCTGTCATCCAGATATGCTCCACCCGCACTGTGCCGAAAGACAGATATGCCCTCCTGCTGGCCGCTACATCGAGCGAGAGGATTCGTGAGCAACTGCACTTGCTCGCCCAGGGGAACATCGATCCCCTGGCTGTTGAGGCCTCCATCCTCGCCATGCAGGCGACGCTGGCGGCCAGTCATCCCGACGTGATGGCCGGAACCACTGTGACGCTTGGCGTGGAGGAGTCGATCCTCACACTGGCGGTACTGCACGACGGCCATCTCCTGATCGTCCGGAACATCCCTGTCCCCTGCGACCCGAGCCCGTCGCTATCGCTCGAGCAGACAGCCGACATCATCGAGCGAGAGGTCGAGATCACCTGGCGGAAGCTGTTCGGCGCCAGTCCGGACGGCAACCTGAACGTTCTGCTGGTAGCCGCTCCCAAGACGGCCGAGCAACTCATTCCGGCGATTCGCGAGAAGATGGAGTGCCGTGTCGCTGTGGTGGATCCATACGCCAGGCTGAGGCGGTCCACCGGCATCGTAGACCCAGAGTCCTCCCCGTGCGTTGCGGTGGGCCTCGCCCTGCGGGCGCTGGCCCGCGAGTCACATGATCCGTGTGACTTCCTGGCTGCCTACTACGCGCAGACACGACGGGGCAGCCGCCTGAAGAGGGATCTGATCGTGTGCGCCGCGCTGCTGGTCATCACGGCAGCCGTCTGGTTCCTGGGGCTCTTCGTTCGCCTGTCCGCCCTCGAATCGGAATACGCCGGGCTCAAAGGCCGGATCCAGACCGTGTTCCATCAGGCCCTCCCACACGAGAGGAACGTCGTCGATCCCTTGGCCCAGCTTCAGCAGAAGCTCAATGCCGTCCGCAAGGAGTATGAAGCCGTTTCCTCCTTCGGTCCGGGGCGATTCTCCCCTCTGGAGATCTGGCACATGCTGACGACTCACGTCCCCAAGGAGGGGAGCCTCAAGTTCCGCGACCTGACCCTCACCACGGACTTTGTCCAGGCGACGGGGTCCTGTAGCTCATTCGCCGTGATCTCCGAGTGGCAACGACTGTTGAAACAGGTGCCGGGCTTCGATGTTGTCGATATTCAGGATCAGAAGATTGACGCCGCGACCGGACAGGTCCAGTTCACACTATCAATGACGTCTGCACGAGCGGGGCAGTAGAATGGTCACCCTCACGAAACGAGAGCGCTTTCTGGCGATGGGTCTGGCGGCAGTCGCAGGCACACTTGGCCTGTACGCCATGATCATCCGCCCCACGTACCACCGCATCCAAACGCTTGAGCGCATCATTCCCGACAGACAGGCCGAACTGCACATGCTGGAGGCCAAGAGCGTGGAATACCTGGCTCTGTGCAATGAATTCGAGAGCTTCCGGGCCAGAGCATCCGCACAAGACCCCAACTTTGAGCTTCTCCCATACCTGGAGACGCTGACTGCCAAACACGGGCTCAAGCACAATGTTGTTGCCATGGCGCCGGACGCCCTGCCATTGCAGGGCGACTACTCCGCCACTGTAGTGAGGCTTGAGCTCGACGGCGTTGGGATGAAGCAACTCGTCGCCTTTCTCAAGGAGATTGACACATCCGAGCCTTGTGTGCACCTTGGCAGCGTGCGCATCCGAAAGAACCTGACTGACGACGCCCTGCTCGACTCGACCGTCGAGATCCGCGGTCCACAGCCCGGCCAACAGCCGTTGGCTTTTGACACCAGCGCCCCATCCTGATCCCTCGCGCGCCCTGCCGGATCGCGTCTCATTGGCGGCCACCGCCATCCACCTTCGCCGCATGGGCGCCCCGTCCTGAACCCATCAAAATGCTGCCAGATTTTTTGCACATAGGCTATTGCTTTTCGTACACGTGCGCATACCATACAACGGCGTTGGCAGGCCGACTCGTGCTGGGTCTGCCTGCTGGGAGAACGTGTTCAGGAACCTATTTAAGAGGTGGTATGCGAATGTGTGATTCATGCGGATGCACCCTCAGTGTTGAGTGCGGCGATCGTGGGGCGGACGGCCTCCTCTCCCTCTGCGACGAGAAGCCGGACAACGGCACCTGCGAGCTGCTCGACGAACAGTTCGCCTACGAAGAGGAGGACTTCGAAGACGAGGACGTCGAGGAGGACGAAGACGGGGATGAGGATGAAGACGAGGATGAGGATGACGATGAGGATGAGGAC
>JAFGJR010000156.1 GCA_016928975.1 Sedimentisphaerales bacterium
CATGAAGCGTCGCATGGCGGGCTGGAGTCTCGACTTCCTGATGCAAGTCCTTACCGGAAAAGGAACTTAGTGTGCGCTGGCCCTGGGTTTCGACCAGGCACCCGATTTCGTCGTGCCGGATGAGTTCGCCCCGATGGTGGTGATCGAGGCCAAGGTGGCTGAGGACGACGGCACCGCGCGGGACAAGGTGACCCGAATTCAGCACCTGGACGAGTTGAGGCGGCAAGGCCAGCCACCGGGCAATGTCAAGTTCGAGGTCGTAGCCTGCATTGGAGGCCGGGGGTTCGGCGTCCGCCGCGAGGACATGAAGAAGCTGCTTCTCGCGACGCGTGGAAAGGTGTTCACGCTGAAGAACCTGGACCGGCTGGTGGATAATACGGCCCTCGCCCAGTTCAGGAGGCGGGAAGCGCCACCACCGCCAGCACTATTCGAGGAGCCTGAAGGCGGAGAGGACTCTGTGTCAGAAGAACTGTGAGTGGTGTCCCACGCATTTGGTGGGACGGAATCACGCTGCATATTGGCTGAAATGCGCGCCACTATGGCCAAACATAAGGAAGGAACTATGCCCGCTCATACGCTGATGAGGTCGACTCGCTCTCGTGCCGACGATCTGTTGCCCTTGTATAAGGGGTCATTTATTGACGTGCTCTTCGGGGAGAAGTACCAGTTGCTGCCACAGGTTTCGCAGCGCTACGAGATCGACTTGGCGTACGGGGAGACGCAGAGCCTTTCCGATGAGGAATTGGTGATCCGGTCGGCATATCTACACAAGGTCCACAACCAAGTGACCCACCATTACCACATTTGCCAGCGTCGCCCGGTGCAGGTGGACCCGGATCTCAAGCACCGCCAGAACTTCTTCGATGCTAATGCGTACGGCGTCGGCTACGCGACACATGGGCTCTTCCCCTACCGCGGGAAATTCCATCCCCAGATGATCAAGGGAATCATGAACATCATTGGCCTCAAGCCTGGTGATACAGTGCTCGACCCGATGGCTGGCTGCGGCACAACGATGATCGAAGCGAGCATCATCGGAATTAATAGCATCGGCGTGGAACTCAGTCCGTTCGCGTGCCTGATGGCGAGGGCGAAACTTGCCGGACTCCACATGGATTGCAGCGGTTTTGTGAAGTTGGTGGAGCTAGCAGACAATATCTACGCACATTTCGACCGGCAAGCACAGGCAGTGGGATCGCTTTTCGACAATACAACGAACAATGGCGCGTCGATCCATCTAAAGGAGCTGGAGGGGAGCGCAGCTCGAAAGGAACTCGTCCTTCTCGCGTTCTTGGATACGATGGGATACGCGACCCGCCGTAAGACCAAGAACGCTAAGCAACTATTCCCCACAGTCCTGGGTCGCTATCTGGCAGCCGTGGAGCAGTTCAACCTCGTGCGAGAGGAACTTGGATTGGTGCTGGGCAAGAGCCAGGTGGTTTGCGGCGATGCTCGGAAGCTGGATGTTCCAGATGGATCGATTGACGCGGTCATATTCTCACCGCCCTACTCGTTCGCAATCGACTACGTTGCCAACGACGATCTGCAACTCCGGTATCTGGGACTTGACCCGGCGGCACTGTCGGCTCGGATGGTGGGCCTAGTTGGCGCCAACGGGCGCACGGTCGCTGACCGGATTCGTAATCGCGTGGCACAGTATTTTGAGGATATGAATACGATCATCAGCGAGTGCGCAAGGGTGATGAGACGCGGGGCCTGCTGCGTGATCGTGATTGGTTCCAACACGAACCAAACCGGTGGTGTTCGTCTGGAGTTGAAGATGATTGAATTCGCCCAGGCGCACGGAATGCCGCTCCACAAGCACATTACGCGCGAAATCGAGGGAATCCGCAACACGATGCGGGACGAGCACATCCTTATTTTCCGCAAGTCATGACGAGCGGCGCCGAGGCCCTGCGGTTGAGAGCGACTGTCATCGGCGTCTTGCGTGGCATCACGGCGTTGTAGCAAGCCGGTGTGGGCAACGGTTTGGCATAGTGGAGTGATGAATGGGAGAAACGAAGCGGTTGTATTTCCTTGACAACCTACGGATCGGGCTGACGATCCTGGTGATCGCCCATCACGTGGGCCAGGCATACGGCCCGACCGGCGGCTCATGGCCGATCCAGGAACCGGCGCGGGCGGCGATCCTCGGACCGTTCTTCACGGTGAACCGCTCCTTCTTCATGAGCCTGTTCTTTCTGATCTCCGGCTACCTCATGGTGATGTCCTACGACCGCAACCGGCCGGGGACTTTCATCAAGAGCCGGCTCTTGCGCTTGGGCGTGCCGCTCGTGCTGTTCTTCGTCCTGGTCATCCCCCTTCAGCAATACCTGTGTCACTGCCGCACCGGCGATCTTGGCGGCATGGGATTCTGGACGTACTACACAGTTCATTACTTCGGAGGCGGTGAGCGCCCGGCAAACTGGAACGGACCGGCCTGGCCGGAGATGACCTTCGGACATCTGTGGTACGTCGAGCACCTGCTGATCTTCAGCCTCTGCTACGCCGCCCTGCGCCTCGTGTGGCGACGCCGGCCGCGGGAAAGCCCCACGGTGGCCAGGACACCCGGGCATCTGACGATCGTGCTCTTTGCCCTGGCGCTGGCCGTCGCGTCGGGCACAGTCCGGATCTGGCACCCCATCGATAAGTGGATTGGCTTCCTCGGCTTTATCCAGGTGGCTTTTGCCGACGTGCCTCGCGATCTGAGCTTCTTCATCGTCGGCGCGATCGCCTATCGCCGGGGATGGTTCCTGAGTGTGTCCAAAACGATGGGATGGGTCTGGCTGTCGATCGGCGTCACCCTCGCGGTCCTGTGGTATGTCTTCTCCTTGGGGAAGCTGTGGCCGGTGTTTCACATCACTCGTGCGAGCATGTGGTTCATCTACCCCGTGTGGGAGGCGTTGTTGTGCTGCGGGATATGCCTCGGCTCCCTCGTGCTGTTTCGCGAGCGACTCAACTTCCAGGGCCGGGTAGGCAGGGCGCTGGCCGAGAATCAGTACGCCGCGTATCTGTTCCATGTGCCCGTGGTCGTCTCACTACAGGCACTGGTGGTTGCCTATGCTTGGTCGCCGTTCGCGAAATTCGCCCTGGTGACGGCCGTGGGCGTCGTGCTGACGTTCCTGCTCAGCGCCGTGATCCGGACCCCGGCGCCCGTCAGGAAAATCCTATAGCGGACTTCTGCAAAATGCACATTGGGCCTACTTTGGGAAGGAGAAATCTCGTTTCTCGATTTCTCCTTCCCAAACTGTAGCTGTAGAACAGACAACAACGCGCGCCAGTTCTTCAAGGAAATCGAAGAATAAGATTTCCTTGAAGAATATAGGCCCAACGTGCATCTTGCAGGAGTCCAGTCCTATTATAGCTTCCAGGCCCTGGCAAACGCCTTGAAGCTGCGATCGTAGGTCCGCTCCGCGTCGTCCGGGAAGCAGCACGCCGGCAGTTCCCGGGAGGACAGGTGATAGCTCAGACACTGGCAGCAGATTCCCTTGCGGTCGCATCCGGGGTAAGAGCAATTGCAGTCCTTCATGTTCTTGGCCTTCTGGCATTCCATAGGGCGATTATCTCCTCATGGATTAGACTTCTCTAAGCGGATTGGCTAAGGAAGACCCTACTGTAACACGCTGCTCGTGGAAATGCAAAGGCCAGCCTGTCGCGTCCAGGACAAACGCATCTCAAGTGCTGGTGGGAGCGGGACGTAGCCGATGATTCGGAGAGGCCGTGCCACGGATGGCACGCCCATCCGAATCCCTTGCAGGAGACTACAGATGGCTGCGTCGATCTGGGAGCATTTCTTACCGGATCCCCGCGTGGATCGCACCGAGTTGCAGAAGCTGCAAGGTATCCTGGTCATCGTTCTGGGGAACCTCGATCCGCATCCGGCAGCCGACCGGTCGCTGGTGAATCTGGTCCGTTATGCCCAAGGACACTGAGAGAGTTCCCGTTCGCGTTTGACAGGTACGCGCGGCGCTTCGATCGTGGACGGGTCCGGACTATCGTGGCACGGGCGCCACCGGCCAGGCGAGCACGATCGTGACCTCCTGAACCTCCCGGTCGGACAGTGACGTCTCAAAGCCGGCGAGGGTGATGTTCTTGCCTTTGTAAAGGATCGACTGCACCACCAGGTCGCTGGTCTTGGGGTTGAAGTTCACAAAGGTCAAGCCAGGCAGCAGCCCCTCGATGAGGAATGTGCTGGGGGTGGGGAAGTTCATTTCCTCGCCGTGGTAGTCTCCGGATCCGCCGACAAAGAAGACCTTCTTCTTCTCGGCGACGCTGTACCGGTTGGCACTGCCAGACCATGACGGGCCCTGGGCATCCGGATTGGAGGAGTGATAGGCGCCGCCGTGGATCGACCAGGTGAATTCGACGGGCTTGCCGGCCGTGTCGACGAACTTGCCGTGGATCGTGATGCCGGGCTTGAGCGACAGATCGAGGCGGGTTTCCTTCGTCTCGTTGCCGATCGTCAGGAGCTGTCGCGTTCGGACGAACCCAAACGGCTTGGCGTCGACATGGACCAGAAGCTCGCCCGGGCTTACTGTGTCCAGGCGGTAGTGACCCTGGGCGTCCGTATAGGTCGTGATCTGGTCGAAGAGCAGGTCGGTGTGATGGACGACCACCAGGGCCTTCTCGATGGGACTGCCCGTGCTCTCGTCGGTGATCGTACCCTCCAGGGAGTACTCTCCGTGTCGTTGCAGGCGGATGTCCACATTCTTGGCGGCAGGGCTCTTGTCAAAGGAGATCACCGTCGCCTTGTTTCGGTCCAGGGTTCCCGGATGGTAGCAGGGCGGATAGTACTCGTCCTTGTTCTCGGACCGGTAGTCTAGCGCCGCGACATATGTCGGTCGTGCATCCAGCCCGTCGAGCGCATACGACCCATCGGGTCCCACGGAGGTCTGGGCGACGTTGGTGAACCGCCCGGCGAGACCCTCAGCCACGCCCGCCTGCCAGGCTGTGACCCAGAGCGTTCCCAGGCTCGGAGGATTGCCGGCTTCGTCCAGCACCTTGCCGGAGATGGTGTAGGCAGGTGCGGCTTTGAGCACGATGTTTGTTCGATGCTCGGCCTCTCCGAGTGTGAATGTCAGGAGATTACCCATTTTGCCTTCCGGATTGTAGGAGACGTCCTGGTAGCCTGCCGTGTGAGTGGTTCGCAGGACATACTGGCCGCCGGCGATGTCCTTGAAGAGGAACGAGCCGTCGCTGGCCACGCGGATGAAGATGGCATCGTGTGTGTCCGCGCTGAACAGATAGACGCTGGCGTGCGGGATCGGCTCGCCGGAGTCGGCGTCGATCACGCGTCCGGCGAGCGAAGAGTCTCCATTGGGTCGTCGCTCGCTGGGACCGAGGGTCTCTTCCTGTGGTCGGAAGGAGGCGTCGTTTGAGTCTGTGGCGCCGGTGAGGATCGTGGCGGCCGACAGGGCTGTCGGGATGTCGGGATTCGGCCTGGCCCCCAGGCGGATCGTGCCCAGTGCGGCAAAGCAGAGCACGAAACTCAACGCGCATGTCCAGGCAGATCGGCGCGTCATGTGGGTGATGCGGCTGTGTTGCGGATCGAGCAGACTGCGGACGCGCGAGAGCAGTCCGCCTTCAAACAACGCGACGGTCGGCATATGTCTGGTCTTCATAAGTATTCGCTCCCCAATACCTGAAAGTAATAGCATGTAGTCGTCGATGGAGACACCTTTCGCGAGGACCCAGTTGTCGCAGATTCGCTCGCGCTCGTGGGTCAGTTGCCGGCTGGCGACCCAGACGAGCCAGTGGAAGAAGAACACGCCTTCGAGCAGGCGCTGAAAGAGATTGACCCAGCCGTCCCGCCGGTCGATGTGCGCCCGTTCGTGGGTGAGGATCATGCGCAGGTCGTTGGCGGAGGCGTCCTGGTACATTCGCCGTGGCAGCAGAACGACCGGCCGCAGGACTCCCAGGCACACCGGTCCCGGCGCTTGATCGGTCAGCCGGACCTCAAGGCAGTGGCCGGCCAGGTCCTCGGCCAGCTTGCCCGGCTCGATGGGCGTTGCGCAGCGACGGATGCTCCGCAGTTGCACCCACCCGACGACCAGCCGCACGAGCATAAACGCGAATCCCGCGAGCCACACCCCGGCGAGTATGGGCTTCCAGAAGATCGTGATTGCTCGTGCAGCGGGGCCGTGGAGTGGCTCACTCCGAACCGGTCCGAGCTCTGACTCTTGACCCGATGGGGCATCAGAAGCGTGATTTCTGATGTTTGATTTTTGATCTTTGATTTCCCAAGGGGCCTCGCTCGCTTGGAGTCGCTGTGGCGGCACTTGGGGAGCGTATGGAGTCTCCGTCACCTGCGGCTGGGCCGGCAGGACCGGCAGCCTGAGCTTCGGGCCGTGCAGCCAGATCGCTGGCAACGCGACCGTGCCGATCAGGCAGTAGAGCCAGATCGTGTGTCGATAGACGGGCGCCCGCAGACGGGTGGTCTGGATGATCAGCCACGCCAGCGGCACGAGGATGGCGGCAGCCACCGACCCGACGAGCAGGTACCGAACCGCCGCATCCGCTGAGGTACTGACTATCTCATTCATGGGCCTTCTTCCTTTCCGCTATCAGCTTCCGAATCTCTCGCAATTCATCTTCGGTGACGTGATTCTGTTCCACGAGACTGCCGACCAGCAGGGAGGGCGAGCCCTCGAAAACGCGTTCGAGCAGGTCGCCCAGCAGGCTGTGGCGGGCTGCCTGGCGGCTGATTGTGGCCCGGTAGACGTAGGTGCGGTCGGCCACGTCATGCTCCAGGTAGCCCTTGGCTTCGAGCTTTCGCATCATGGTCAGGATGGTGCTGTAGGCGGGTTTGCGGCCCCGTGAGAGCGCCTCCTTCACGTCGTGGACGGTCGCGGCCCCCTTGTCCCACACGACGCTCATGATCTGCAACTCCAGCCGGCCGAGCCGGATGTCTGACGCCTTCTTCGGCATGAGATACTCCTTCAATCACCTTGCATTATGATAGTAATATTACCACGGTAGTAGATGAAGTCAATAGAAAAATCCGGGCAGGCGAAAGTTTTTTTTCGGGTGTTCCTTGCCTTGCTCGTCGTCGTCTCCTCTGACACGCGGAGCCCGGGCGAGTTTTGCGTTGCCGGTTTCCCCTCGTTTGTGTAAGACTGTGAGCACGTGACGGCCAGGGTGTGTTCTCTTTGTGCTTTGGAGTCCTGAACGATGTCGAGTTCATCGCGAACCGGTCCGAGGTACCTGGGCTGGCTCTCCCTCTTGCTTGCGGTGGTAGTGCTCCTGGAACTCCTGCTGGGCAAGCGGCTCTTTCTCGGCACATTCGCGATCGGGGCGCTGGCGTCCTTCGCGCTGTTTTGCATGGGCCATGCGTTCCTCAAGAGCTATGCGTTCACGATCTGGGTCTTCGCGTTCGTGGCCGCTTCGATGTTCTATCCGTGGATGTTCATGACGTGGGCCGCCTACGACCTGGGCAAGCTCATCGTCCCGCTGATCCAGATCATCATGTTCGGGATGGGCACGACGCTGAGCATGATGGATTTCGCCCGGGTGGTCAAAATTCCCTGGCCGGTTTTCATTGGTTTTTTCCTTCAGTTCACGGTCATGCCTCTGGTCGGCTTCAGCCTGGCTTGGATCATCGGCTTTGAGCCGCAGATCGCGGCGGGGATGGTTCTGATCGGCTCGTGTCCCGGAGGCGTCGCCTCGAACGTGATGACCTACCTGGCCGGCGGGGACGTGGCGCTGTCGGTCACGATGACGTCGTGCTCGACGCTGGCCTCGCCGGTCATGACGCCGTTCTGGATGAAGGTCCTGGCCGGCCGGCTGGTTCCCGTCAACTTCTTCGAGATGATGTTCTCCATCATCAACATGATCATCGTGCCGTTGGCCGCCGGGTTCGTGGCCAACCGCATCCTGTATGGACGGCGTGAGACGTTGCGCCGCGCCGGTCCACTGGCCGCTATCGGCGTCATCGCGGTCGTCCTGGCCCTGTGCATGAGGCAGTTTGGCCCGTCCCTGGGACAGCTCGGCAAAGGCGGCCTCGTCGTGGGCCTGCTTCTGATTGGCGCCGTCGCCCTGGCGAAGCTGGTCATCAGCGTCTGGTTGAAGCGACCGGGCAACTGGATGGACCGCGCGTTGCCCATCGTGTCCATGGTCTCGATCTGTTTCATCATCGCGATCATCACCGCCCGGTCTCGCAACGACCTGCTGACGGTCGGCCCCCTGCTGATCGTCGCGGCCGTGGCCCACAACCTCACCGGGTATCTATTGGGCTACTGGCTGGCCCGGGCCGCTCGATTGAAGGAATCGGCCTGCCGCACGGTGGCTATCGAGGTGGGCATGCAGAACGGCGGGATGGGCTCGGCCCTGGCCATGCGCGTGCTCCACAGCCCGGCGACGGCCCTGGCGCCGGCCATCTTCGGGCCCTGGATGAATGTCTCCGGGTCCGTCCTGGCAAGCTGGTGGCGCAAGAAGCCAGTGAGAGAAACAAGACCAATTGTCGATCAAGGAGTGGCCGATGCATCGACGTGACATCATGAAGGGCGCTGGACTGGGCGTGGCGGCGGGTGTGCTGGGGTTCTTGCGATCGACGGGCGATGCCGCCGTGGCGCAGACGTACGCCAAGGCGACGCAGGGCTTGCCTCCATTGAAGATCACGAATGTCAAAGCCATCCTCACGGCGCCGGAGCGGATTCGGCTGTGCGTGGTGAAGGTCGAGACGAGCGAGCCGGGCCTCTATGGCCTGGGTTGCGCGACGTTCAATCAGCGTCCGCTCCCCGTCGCCGCCGCGGTCAACGAGTACCTCGCCCCGTTTGCCAGAGGCCGGGCCGTCGACAACATCGAGGATCTCTGGCAAAACGCGTACACGAGCTCCTACTGGCGCAACGGACCCGTCCTGAACAACGCCCTGAGCGGGCTGGATCAGGCCCTGTGGGACATCAAGGGCAAGCGCGCCAATATGCCGGTCTATCAACTGTTGGGCGGCAAATGTCGTTTCGCGGTCGATTGCTACACACACTGCGGCGGCAGCGATCCCAGAGCGGTCGAGGAGAGCGTCAAGCGAGCGATGGAACGGGGTTTCCGGCACATCCGCATCCAGTGCGGCGGGTACGGCTCGCCCCACCTGTCCAGGAAGGCGGACTATAAGGACGCCGGCTTCGGCCTGCCGGTTGATTCCCCGATGGCGGTCCGCCCGTACGTCGAGGCGACCGTCGAGATGTTCGAGCACATCCGCAGCACGTGCGGCAAAGAGGTCGAGCTGCTCCACGACATTCACGAGCGAATCCCGCCCATCGAGGCAATCAACCTGTGCAAACGCCTCGAACCCTATCATCCATTCTTCATCGAGGACCCATTTTCGCCCGAAGACATCGGGTACTTCAAAATGCTCCGCCAGCAGACGAGTGTCCCCATCGCCATGGGCGAGCTGTTCAACAGCCCGCACGAATGGGTCGGCTTGATCTCCGAGCGATTGATCGACTTCATCCGTGTGCATATCTCGCAGGTCGGCGGCCTGAGCGTCGCGCGCAAGATCGCGACACTCGGCGAGTGGTTCGACGTCCGCAGCGCCTGGCACGGCCCGGGGGATGTCTCCCCCGTCGGCCACGCCGCCAATGCGCACCTCGACTTGGCCATTTGGAACTTCGGCATCCAGGAGTCGGTGCGGTTCGGTGACAGGACACAGGAAGTCTTCCCCGGCTGCCCGACCGTCGAGAACGGCTACATGCACGTCCACGAGGCCCCCGGCTTCGGCGTCGGCATCAACGAGGAGTTGGCCGCCCAGTTCCCGCTGCCCGAGAACCCCGGCTACTGGAACCCCGTCCGAAGACCCGACGGCACCGCCGTCCGGCCATAACGTCTATGATAGAACAGTTGCAGTGTATCCTTGGTCAGACCTTACGATGATCCGCTGGGCGCCTCGTCAATCGAGGACCCTCCACGACTCTCAGCCTATCGGCAGATCATTGGCAGGCACGCCGGCTTGGGGCCGATGCGGATGTTCCCTTGAGTGTGCTATTTCCACACCTTTCGTATTAGCTATACAGTCCTGGACCATGTCTATCACTTTTGTGGATCGGTGTTCCAGAACAGCATTCTGTTGAGATGGCATAATCCGTTCTTCCTCACCACAGGTGTCGTATGCCTCGTGTATATCGGTAAGCGCCCAGGCCGGCTTGAGAGTGTGGGTGAAGACGTCCCAAACATGGGCGGACTCCACTGCGTCCGAACGCTCAAGGCGCGCTCTCACCTGCACACAGCCCGTCCAACCAAAGCGCCACACAGCGGTCACAGGTCGTATTACCGCCGGGTCGCCGAGACGGTCTGTGAAAGGCCCGAAAGGAAATCTCGCAAGAAAAGTCTTGCATTCTCTTGGACGATATGTATAGTTGTAGTGGTTATGAGAAACACGAGCACAATTCGCCTTCACCTCAACGGCCTGATCGGCCGGCTCGCCCTGCTGCTGCGCCGCTAAGGCGCAGACGATGAAAACACCCACAACTCGTTTCCATACCTGTACTTACGCAAAATCGTAGCGTTTCGGCCGTACTCTCGGCATAATGACCGGCTACGACGTAGCACGGGCATCCCCCGCCTTCGCGGGGGCAGGTTCTGCCCGTGATCCCATTCCATGGGCGAGACGCCCATGCTACTTGGAGAATGAAAATGTCTGGAGAAAAAGTAGTCATCTTCGATACGACGTTACGCGACGGAGAGCAGTCGCCGGGTGCGGCGATGTCCATCCCGCAGAAGGCCGAGATCGCCCGGCAGCTCGCGGTGCTCGGCGTGGATATCATCGAGGCGGGATTCCCTGTCTCTTCGCCCGCCCAGTTCGAGGCCACCAGACTCGTCGCCGAGCAGGTCAAGGGCCCGGTCATCTGCGCCCTGGCCCGCGCCAATAAACTCGATATCGAGGCCGCCGGCAAGGCCATCGCCCCGGCGAAGAAGAAACGGATCCACACGTTTATCGCGACATCGCCGATCCATATGAAGCACAAGCTGAAGAAGGAGCCGGGCGAGGTCATGAAGATGGCGGTCGAGGCGGTCAAGTTCGCGCGGACCTTCACCGACGACGTGGAGTTCTCGCCGGAGGACGCGTGTCGGAGTGAGATCCCGTTCCTCGTCGAGATTCTGGCGGCGGTGATCGAGGCCGGCGCGACCACGTTGAATATACCCGATACCGTCGGCTACGTGCTGCCCTACGAGTACGGCCAGCTCATCGCCAAGCTCAAGAGCGACGTGGCGGGCATCGGCAGGTGCATCATCAGCACGCACTGCCACAACGATCTCGGCATGGCCGTGGCGAACTCGCTGACGGGCGTGCGAAACGGCGCCCGGCAGGTCGAGTGCACGATCAACGGGCTCGGCGAGCGGGCAGGCAATGCAGCGCTCGAAGAGGTTGTCATGTCGATCCACACGCGGCAGGACTTCTTCCGCCAGGCCGCCAAGGACGGACTCTCGACGAACATCAACACGAAGGAGATCTACCGCACGAGCCAGCTCGTATCGCAGTTGACCGGCTTCGTGGTGCAGCCGAACAAGGCCATCGTCGGCGCCAACGCCTTCGCGCATGAGTCGGGCGTCCATGTGGACGGCATGCTGAAGAACCGTAGCACCTACGAGATCATGACGCCGGAGACGATCGGGCTGGTCGGCTCGCGCATGGTGCTCGGCCGTCACACGGGCCGGCATGGCTTCGCCGAGCGCTGCAAGCAGCTTGGCTACAAGCTCACCAAGGACGAGGTCGAGCAGGCGTACCAGCGGTTCGTCGAGATCGCGGATAAGAAAAAGGAAGTGTTCGACGCCGATGTCGCGGCCATTGTCAACGACCAGATCCGCGTCGTCGAGCAGGTCTACATGCTTGACTATCTGCACGTGGCCTCCGGCACGGGGACCTTGCCGACTGCCAGTGTGAAGATGCGCGTCAAAGGCGAGATGAAGATCGCCGTGGCATTTGGCGATGGTCCCGTGGACGCCGCGTATGAGGCGATCCGTCAGGCAATCGGGTTGACGCCCAAGCTGGAAGAGTACGCGATCCGCGCCGTCACCAGCGGCACGGAGGCGTTGGGCGAAGCGACCGTCCGCATTCGTGAGAACAGCCGGACCTTCATCGGTCGCGGCGTGTCCACCGACATCATCGAGGCCAGCGCCAAGGCCTACGTCGACGCGATCAACCGCATGACCGCCGCACAAGCCGAGACCGGCGAACTGAAAGTCGAACTGTAAGGAATACCAAAAATCAAAATGCAAAAATCAAAACTACAGATCAAAATCCAAAAAAGCTGTCGCGAAGCGACTCCGCATCTTTGATTCTTGATGTTTGAGATTTGATATCTCAAAGGGGTATAGACGATGGGAATGACGATAACCGAGAAGATATTGGCCCGGGCGGCGGGGGTGAAGACAGTCGTGCCGGGACAGTTGGTGGACGCGAGGATCGACGTGGTGATGTGTCACGACGTGACGACGCCGCCGGCAATCTCGATGCTCGTGGCAAAGGGGATCGACCGCGTGTTCGATCCGGACAAGATCGTGGTGACGCCGGATCATTTTCAGCCGGCCAAGGACGTCAAGAGCGCCGAGCTGCACAAGCGCCTGGACGACTGGGCGAAGCGGCACGGCATCAAGCACTACTACAAGCTGGGCCGGGCGGGCGTTTGCCACGCGCTGTTGCCCGAGCAGGGCCATATCCGGCCGGGCGAAGTGATCGTGGGCGGCGATTCGCACACGTGCACCTACGGAGCTTTCGCGGCGTTCAGCACCGGGATCGGCTCGACCGACCTTGCGGCGTCGATCGCTACCGGCAAGCTTTGGTTCAAAGTGCCGGCGTCGATGAAGTTCGTGCTCAACGGCTCACTGCCGCGCGGCGTGTATAGTAAGGACGTGATCCTCGCCGTGATCGGGCGGGTCGGCATGGACGGCGCGCTGTACCGGGCGATGGAGTTCGTCGGGCCGGCGCTGGCCGGCATGTCGATGGAGGCCCGGATGACAATCACGAACATGGCGATCGAAGCCGGCGCCAAGAGCGGCATCATCCCGTTCGATGAGGTCACGAAGGCATACCTCGACGAGCACTTGAAGGACAAGACCGAGTACACGGTCTTCCAATCGGATGCCGACGCCGAGTACGTCGCGACCGAGGAATTCGACTGCTCGAAGCTGGAGCCGATGGTTGCTCTGCCGCACCTGCCGAGCAACGCGGTCCCAATTGGCCAGTGCGCAGGCAAGGCGATGGACCAGGCCTACATCGGCAGTTGTACGAATGGCCGGATCGAGGACCTTCGCATCGCCGCGAAGATCCTGAAAGGCAAACAGGTGGCGATCCGCACGATTCTCGTGCCGTCCACGCCCGATGTCTGGAAACAGGCGGCCGACGAGGGCTTGTTCGATGTCTTCTACAGCGCCGGCTGCGTGATCTCCGCGCCGACCTGCGGCGCGTGTCTTGGCGGTTTCATGGGCGTCCTGGCCGAGGGCGAGAAGTGCGTCAGCACGACCAACCGCAATTTCGTCGGCCGCATGGGCAGTCCGAAGAGCGAAGTCTACCTGGCGAGCCCGGCCACGGCGGCCGCCAGCGCGATCACCGGGAAGTTGACCGATCCGAGAAAATACCTATAGGAAAGCACGAATATCGAAATACGAAATCCGAAACAAACTCAAATGACGGAAGCACCAAATCCAAAACAGTATGACCTTGAGGATCGGACGCTTGCGTTCGCACGGGATGGGCGAGAGTTCGTCAAAGGGCTGAAACGAACGATTGCCAACATCGAGGACGGTAAGCAACTCATCAGAGCGTCGGGTTCGGTCGGGGCCAACTACATCGAAGCCAACGAGGCTTTAAGCAAGAAGGACTTCCTGATGCGGATTCGAATATGTCGGAAGGAATCCAAGGAGAGCCGGTACTGGCTCAGGCTCATTGATACCTGCGGTGCTGAGAACCTGGAAATCCGCAGGCAGGAGCTGGTTCAAGAGGCCACAGAATTGACGAGTATCTTCGGCGCGATCATGCGCAAGAGCGAGTAGCGTTTTGAACATTTGGTGTTTTGGATTTGCGGTTTGTTTCGAATTTCGAGATTCGGATTTCGAATTTAAGAGGTGAGGACGACTATGTCAAAGGCACATGTGTATACGCGTGATCACATCAACACCGACGAGATCATCCCGGCCCGGTATTTGAATACGGATAACGAGGCTGAGTTGGCGAAGCACTGCATGGAGGATTTGGACAAGGACTTCGTGAGCCAGGTCAAGCCGGGCGACGTGATCGTCGCGGGCGACGACTTCGGCTGCGGGTCCAGCCGCGAGCACGCGGTCTGGGCGCTCCGCGGGGCCAAGGTCCAAACGGTCATCGCGCGATCGTTCGCGAGGATCTTCTATCGCAACGCGATCAATTGCGGCTTCTACCTGATCGAGTCCGCGGACGCCGTGAACAAGATCGAAGATGGCGACGAGGTCGAGATCGACTACGACGCCGGCGTCATCCACGACAAGACAAACAAGGCGACGATCAAGTTTACGCCGTTGCCCGACTTCGCCCTGGAGATCATCCGCGACGGCGGCCTGCTCGATCATATCATGAAGACGAGTACGTAGTCTGGAGGTTCGATGGATGGGGAGCGCACTGTTCAGTAGACGGCAGGTCCTCACGGCCGTAGGCATGACGGTCCTGGGACTCCATGCCTCTGTCGGTCCCGGCCAGGGCAACCCTGCCCGGCGAAGGCCCAGCTTTGTGTTCTTCCTGGTGGACGATTTGGGTTGGAAAGACCTGGGGTGCTTCGGCAGCATGTTCTATGAGACGCCCAACATCGATCGGCTGGCGGCGCAGGGGATGCGGTTCACGAACGC
>JAFGJR010000157.1 GCA_016928975.1 Sedimentisphaerales bacterium
AATGCCTACGCGACGGCGCCGGTCTGCTCGCCCTCGCGGTCGTGCCTGGTCACCGGCGTGTACGCCACCTCGCTCGGGACGCAGCATCTTCGTTCCGAGATCGCGGTGCCTCCGCAGATCGTTCCATTCCCGAAGCTGCTGCGGACCGCCGGCTACTACTGCTCGAACAACTTCAAGGAGGACTACAACTTCAAGGACTCGACGATCTGGGACGACTCGAGCCCGACCGCTCATTGGCGCAATCGTCTGGGCGGTCAACCTTTCTTCAGCGTGTTCAATATCACGACGACGCACCAGGGCCAGGTCAACGGCTCCAACGAGCAGTTCAATGCCAGGTATGGCTCGAAGCTCACGCCTGCCGAGCGTCACGATCCCAGGATGCTCCCGCTGCCGCCGTTCTATCCCGACACGCCGATGGTTCGCAGCATCTGGGCGCGGTACTATGACCTGATCACCATCATGGACAAGCAGGTGGGCGAACTGCTCGCGCAGCTTGAGAAGGACAGCCTGACCCAGAGCACGATCGTGTTCTTCTTCGCCGATCACGGCCTGGGTCTGCCGCGATTCAAGCGGACGCTCTACGACACCGGCCTGCGCGTCCCGCTGATTGTGCGAGTGCCCGTGCTGTATCAGAAGCTGGCGCCGGTGGCCCCGGCCGGCAGCACGGATCAGCTTGTCAGCTTCGTCGATTTCGCTCCGACCGTGCTGTCGCTGGCCCGCGTGTCGATCCCTGCTCACATGCAGGGCAAGCCTTTCCTCGGTGAGTCGCCGGCCCCGGCGAGGGACTGCGTCTACGGTGCCTCCAGCCGCGTCGATGAAGCCTACGAGATGTCCCGCTGCATCCGGGACAAGCGTTACAAGTACGTCCGCAACTTCATGCCGCACCTGCCGTACGTTCAGCCGAGCACCTATTGCGACCAGGCGGAGATCATGCAGGAGCTGCGCCGCGTCTCGGCCGAGAGCGGCATGGCCGGCATCGAGAAGCCTTTCTGGCAGCCCACCAAGCCGATGGAGGAGTTGTATGATACGCTGGTGGACCCGATCGAGGTCCACAACTTGGCGGGCCTTCCGGAACATCGTCAAACGCTCGAAGGCATGCGCAGGCAACTCCGGGACTGGATGATCCAGACGCGGGACACGGGTCTGCTCCCCGAGGCGGAGATGCATATCCGGGCCGCCGGCTCCACGCCGTACGATGTCGTGCAGGACGCCGCCAGGTTCCCGGTATCGCGCATCCTCGCGGCCGCCGAGCTGGTGGGCGCGGGCCCGACGGCGCTGCCCGCGCTGATGGAGCACCTCCAAGACGCCGACAGCGCCGTTCGCTACTGGGCGGCGGAGGGCTTGCTGGCTCTCGGTCCCCAGGCCGTGCAGGCGAAAGGAGCGCTGACCGCGGCTCTGGAGGATTCGTGCCCGGACGTGCGATTCGCCGCCGCCGGGGCGCTGTGCCAGCTCGGATCGTGCGATGAGGCGTTGCTGGTCCTGGCCAGGGGCTTGCAGGACTCTCGCGAGCCGGTCGCGTTGCACGCCGCCCGCGTGCTACAGAGCCTTGGGAATAGGGCCGTGCCGGTCCGTAATCAGATGGAGTCCGCTCGCGAGCGCTGCAAGAACGCCGGCGGCAACTACAAGAACGACAACTACGCCATGTTCATCGATTGGGCACTGGCCCGCGCGATCGAGAACTGCAAGTAGTGACACGCCCTGGGTCTTTGTGACTATGAGCCGAGATTCTGAGGCAGCGGCAAGGGACAGTCGATTCGCGGGTCGCGGCGATGCGCTGGAGGATCGCCGCAGCGGCAGCGTCACCTATGTCTTTCTCGTGACTCTCGTGGCTGCGCTGGGCGGCCTGCTGTTCGGCTACGACACCGGCGTGATCAACGGCGCGATCGGTCCATTGAAGGCCCACTTTGCCCTCAATGCCCAGCAGGAGGGGTGGGCGACAGCTTGCGCGCTGCTCGGCTGCGCCGTCGGCGCCGCAGTCGCGGGGCCGGTGAGTGACTGGTTCGGCCGCAGGAAGGTGCTGGTCCTCTCGGCCGTCTTCTTCCTCGTCTCCGCCGTCGGCACCGCCATCCCGCAGACCATCGGCTCGTTCATCTTCTACCGCATTCTCGGCGGCCTGGGCGTCGGCGCCGCCTCCATCACGTCACCGATGTACATCGCGGAGATCAGCCCCGCTCGCATCCGCGGGCGGATGGTCTCGATCAATCAGTTTGCCATCGTCACGGGCTTCCTCGTGGTGTACTTCGTGAACTACTTCATCGCGTTGCAGGGGGACACCGTGTGGAACGAGCGGGTCGGCTGGCGATGGATGTTCGGCTCCGAGGCGCTGCCGGCCTTGATGCTGCTGGTTCTGTCGTTCGTTGTTCCGGAGAGCCCTCGCTGGCTGACGAAACGCGGCCGCACGGATGAGGCACTGGGGATTCTGACCCGCGTGGACGGCGACGCCTATGCCCGGGCGGAGCTGGCGGAGATCAGAGAAACGCTCGCGCACGAGACCGGCTCGCTGAAACAGCTCATCCAGCCGGGACTGCGGATCGTCCTGCTCATCGGGATCGTCCTGGCCGTCCTTCAGCAGGTCACCGGGATCAACGTGTTCCTCTACTTTGGCACGGAGATCTTCAAGAAGATGGGCTCAGAGACGAACGCCGCGTTGCTCCAGACCGTGGTCGTCGGGGCTGTGAACATGTCCTTCACGGTCATTGCCATCTGGACCGTCGATATCCTGGGCCGTCGGCCTCTGATGACGATTGGCTCGGCCGGCATGGGAATCTGCCTGTTGGCGATGGGCCTGTCCGCCTACCGGCAGACGACCGGCCTGTGGATGCTGCTGTTCATCCTCGGATACATCGCCTGCTTCGCCCTGTCCGTCGGGCCGGTGACGTGGGTGATCCTTTCGGAGGTCTTTCCCACGCGGATTCGCGGCCGGGCCATGGCCATCGCCACCGTCTGCCTGTGGATCGCCAACTACGTCGTGTCCCAGACGTTCCCCATGATGAATGACGACAAGTCCTGGCTTGTGCAGACCTTCCATCGGGCCTTCCCCTTCTGGCTCTACGGAGCGTTTTGTCTCGTGCTGCTGCTGGTCGTCCGGGCGTTCGTTCCGGAGACCAAGGGCAAGACTCTCGAAGAGATCGAGCGTCGCTGGACGCAATAAAGAAGCCCCTGCGCGGCGGAGGGAGAGGAAAAGCGAGATAACACGCAGGGGCTTGAGGGCTCAACCTGCTACCATGTTACTACACGTTGAATATACCCCCTTGGTTGCGGCTCGTAAAGAGAAATCCCATCGAATTTTTTGCTCGCCGCGACGGTCGTGACGAGCGTCATCCGAATGGGGGTTGCAAACGCCGGAGCACCGGGTATCCTGTTGCTCGATGGATATGGAACTTCCCGAACAGATTACCATCACCCGTCACACGATCACGGTGGTCCCCCGGTACGCCGAGACGGACAAAGGCGGCGTGATTCACCACAGCGTATATCCCGTCTGGCTCGAGATGGGACGCACCGAGCTGCTTCGCGCCAACGGAATCGCCTACAGGGACCTGGAGGCGCGGGGGATCTTCTTCGTGGTGGTCGAGCTGCGGATCAAGTACCGTCGGCCGGCTTTTTACGACGAGACTCTGCACCTGGAGACCACCTGTGCCAACGTCACCGCCGGCAAGGTGGAGCACACATACAAATTGACCCGGCCGGGCACCGGGGTGCTCCTGGCAGAAGGCTACAGCGTCCTGGCCTGCGTGGATGGCGAGGGCAAGATCCGCCGCATCCCGAAGTTCATGTACTGCGGCCAGCAACCCTGATGTGAGATCGTCGTCTCTACGCCTGGCGCACGACAAAGTACGGCTGGTTGGCCAGGGTCGCATCGAAGCCCGGATACAGCCACGCCTGGCCCGCACCATCATACAGCTCGAAGTAATACTCCAGCGGATACGGCGAGTCACTGTACTGTCCAGGGATGGTCGCACTATACCGATTGTCCTGCACCTGCATGTCCACGGTCTGGTAGGCCAGCGCCTGATGCACCTGTCTATAGACCAGCCGAACGGTCTTCACGAGCGGTTGCGGGTCCGGCAGTGCGAGTTCGATGGGCACCGGCTGTCCCGGCCGGAACGTAGAAGGCGGCGTGTGGGAGACGCGAGCCGTGGGCCGCTCTGCCTGATCCAGAGCCGTCTGGATGGCCTGGGCAACGGTCGTCGGCGATGCGGCGGTTGTCTGCCCTTCTGCCGGAGGGGTGTCCACTCGCTTTTGCATGTCCGCGATATCCTCGTCGATGGCCGCCAGACGATCGAGCCAGTGGCCTCGCAGTTGCCCCTCCAGCCCAAAGGTTATATCGGGGACGTAAACGTCCTGTGGGACCTTCGCCATCCGGGCCCAGGCATTCCGGGCCGCGCTGTAGGCCTTCAACGCTTCGCTCAGAGCCGTGGTGTCGCCGGCTCGATCGTAAATGGCGTAGAGCACGGCGGCTCGAAGCTTGGCGGCAAAGAACCGTCCGAGGCCGCTCTGGATGGCCACGTCCACCGCCAGCCGCCGGAATACTGCCGAGTGACGATCGGCGATTTGGCTCTGGGCTTCGCGCAGATGCCTCATCGCCGTCCGGGCCAGCTCCACCAGCCACTGTGCGACCTCCAGAGGTGTGTGCTTCGCAGTGGGCTCGCCCCGAAGCAAAGCCTCGGCGTAGTCCTCCACTCGCGCGAATAACTGCGGGTCCAGAGGGCTGACTGTGCCAAATCGCTTGGGGCTGGGCGTGTCGCCGTATGGATGCGGCCGCGAGGCATCGACGATCGGCATATTGGTGTAGATTTCCGGCCAGTAGTTGTTGTTTGCCGCCGAAGGCGTGTGTGCGGTGGTGAATAGAGGCAATATGCGGCTGGCATGGGCCAGCGCCTCCTCGCAAGCGGTCGCGGCCGCGCCATACTCGCTGCGAAGGAATCGCTGCCAGGTTTCGCCCTGGGCATCGGGATTGTAGAGCAGTCGGCCCCAGAGCCGGTAGCCGTACAGGTACTTCTCGTAATCGTGCGCCGGTCGAAGCGAGGTGTCGGCGTGAGCGTCACGCCCACCGGGCCGGCCGGAGCCCTTGCGCCCCTTGAACGATAGCGGCTCGAAGAGTTCCACCCCGTCGCTGCCGCAGAAGCTGGATGCCCGACCGTACGCGGCAGCGAAGACTGGATCGCCCCAGAGCAAAAGCCGCTGCGTCCCCGGCCACATCCGATGCACAACACGGCAGGAGCGGTTCTCCGCCAGCAGGTCGCCATAGCCATAGCGGAGGAAGCTTCGCGAGCCGGAGCTTCTGGAGAAGAACCCTTCGTCCTTCCTGTCCGGCCGTGGCAGCTCCGTGGGACGGATGGCGGCCTGATGGTAAGGCAGGCCCATGTGCTCGGCCCAGTACTTCGGGGAGATCGTGACGGGCATCCCGGTCGCGATCGCCACCTCGATCATCCCCTGGTCCATGCCCTTGGCGTGCATATCGATCTCGACCTGCCGGCCGCAGCGAGTGACCCCTTCGAAGACCGTCTTCCAGAACTCGTAGCTGCCCTCCGCGACGCCGCTCTCGCCGTGAATGCGGAAGGTGACGCCGCTGATGGACGGGCAGGCACTCAGCAGAGTCTCCAGAGCAGCTCGACAATACGCCGCGTGTGTCTGGGGCGACAGACCGTCGATCGTGCAGTTGACTCGCGGGCTGTCGGTCCATCGGTAGGCGTGAGTCCAGAGGCCGAGCTGGAAGTGCAGGCCGCGACGGGCGGTCTCGTCGCTGATGAAGCACAGCATCTCCAGGTTGCGGTCGCGCTCCACGTCGGGCAGCTCCCGGACGCGAACGTCGTACTCCGGGACCGAGACCAGGAACGGATAGGCGAAGTGGAAGTACGTATCGCGCAAACGCGATGTGAAGTCATAGCCCAAACCCAGCGCCAGGGCGAAGCGATTGAACCGCTGCGCGACGAGCATCGACAGGTACTGCTGCCAGAACCCCCTGTCACAGTACCAGCTCTTGTCCTCCACGTTGCTGGCGAACACGCGCATGATGCTGCGGACTTTGTTGGCCGGTCTTTCCACGACCGCCTCGCGCAGCTCCAAGGCGGTCACCGGAGAGCGTGCATGATCGACTCGATCCGCCAGTTCCAGGATCGCGTAGACCAGGCCCCGGACGTCGCTGCCGCAGGCAAGCAGAGCGGGTCGGCCCGAAAACTCGCCGGCGACCAGGCCGAGCGACTCCGGCGAATCCGGTATGGACACGCCGGCGCGGGCAAGCATGTCCCTTGCCACACGTGCGGAAGCGCCGGAGGCCACGATGCGGATGGCCCCGCGGGGGGACCGGTGGGCTCGCTGACCCATGCCGCTGGCAATGCCCTTCGCGGATAGGGACGCTCGCAGTTGCTCCAGGCTCCACTTCGCCGGCTCGCTGAAGGCGACCGTGTCGGCCGGGTCGCACACAATGAACACACTTGGGTAGCCAGGTCTCGAGTGGCCGGCCTGTCCACAGCCGGAGGTGGCTCCTGCCGTCGTGGCGCCGACGACAAGAGCGGCTTGTTTGAGAAACTCTCTGCGACTTTGCTGGCACTCGTCTGTTGATGCCATATGTCCCCCGAGTCAAGACTCCGACACCACGACGGCGCGGGTCCTTGCCTACCCTCGCCGCGCTTGCCTTCACGCACGATATCCACGGGACCCGTAGCCGTCAAGCGCACGCAAGTCCTGCACACGGCACAACACAACCTGCCGCCACGATTTTGCACTTGACATCTCGCGGATGGGATGCTATGAACACCCGGTTTGAGTGTCTTCTCGACATCTGTTGGCGGATGCCTGTTGCACAATGACAGCAGGAGTAGTGGCCAGGAGGGTTGTGTCGGTGCTACGTGAGTGCTACGCATTTTGTTGGCTCATTACGATGGCCGTGCGGCAGGCATGGTCCAATCGCAAGCTCAACGCCCTGGCAGATTCCTCGCTGACGCAGTACACCAAGAGCGGTCCCCCGGCTCCCTCGCCTCAGAGCAGACCGGCGTCGGCGAAGAGCTTGCGGACGAGCTCCACGGACTTCTGAAGGCATTCCTTGCCATGCGCGGCGGTGGCGTCGCGCGGGTCCTGTCCGGCCACCCCTTGCGGCCACGTGGAGCGCGACGGCGGCAACCGGGACAGGTCCACCAGGTTCGGCCTGAGGTGCATCATCAACGAGGTCTCATTCCGTGCGGCGTGATCGACCTGGCTCTTCCACTGATTGCTGATGTCCTTGGTGACTCCGAACAGCTTGAGATCGAAGCGAACCTGGCGCTCCGCCAGGTTCTCGACCCATGACCAGCGGGACGGACCGTGACCGTCGGCGAATACGGCGAGAAAGCCCGCCCGCTTGAGCTGTGCGAGAATCGCGTCCACCATGAGCAGGTGAAATCCCGCGGGGACCCAGTAACAGCTTCCGTCGAGCTGTCGCGGCGGAGTGGTGGACTCCGCGTAGTCCATGCCCACCAGCATCTTCCCATCGTCGGAGGGCCTGGCCCGGTCCGGGCCGAGGTGGATCGGCGGCATCACGATCCCGCCCAATTGGCGCGCGCACTCGACCATGAGCCCTTCGCTCTGCATGGCGTCGGAGCCCAATGGCAGGTGCTCCCCATGCCATTCCAGAGTGCCCAGGGGCAGGTAAGCAATCGGCCGCTGCGCCAGTCGCTTGCGAAACTCGTGGGGCAGCAGCTCGTCACAGCGGACCTTGACTATCGTGGTTTTCTCGTCAGTCTGTCCGGACGCAGTGGCTTGCGCGGCGGGCACGAGTCCTGCCGAGGCGCCGGCGGCTTTGAGACAATCACGGCGGGACAGCCGCGTGGTCCGAGTTTCCATTGTGTTCTCCTTTCACCGCTGCTTTATCCCTCTTTCGTCCGTAAATGTCAATGGGCGGTCTGGGGCTCTGAAAGGAGCCGAAAAAGGTTGGATTTTTGTCCGTACGGGGACTTCAATCGGTCGTCTATGACTGTAGTGAATGGCAAGATGATCCAACTGAGTCAGTGTGCAGCAGGGCTTTCCGCCAGGGAGTGCGAACGTGCTACAGCGGCGCCGGCGGGCGATCTGATGGCGGTCGTGTCCCGGCACCAGGGGCCGCTGCTGAGGTACGTGGGCCGGATGCTGGGCGGCGTCGGCGACCAGAGAGAGGACGTGGTGCAGGAGACCTTCATCCGCCTGCACCGGCAGGTCTCGACCCATGGGTGGGACAGCATCAAGCACCTCACGCCGTGGCTGTTCCAGGTGGCCCATAATCTAACGCTGGATGCACTGCGCCAGAAGGTGCGCCGAAAGGACGCAGACCCGGCCGTGACAAACCCGGCGGTCGCCCCGGAACCGACGGCCGAAGAGATGGATGCATTGGGGGAGGCGATTCGAAAGGAAGCGAGACAGGTCGTGCTTCGCGAACTGGCTCAGCTCGATGACACATACCGCCAGGTCGTCCTGCTCAAGGTCGTTCAGGACATGAGCCTGCGAGAGGTGGCCGAGGTCGTCGGCGTGTCACTGTCCACCGTCAACTACCGGCTCAACGAGGCCCTGGGCATCCTGGCCCGGCGGCTTCGAAAGGCAGGCGTCGTTTGAAACAGACAATGAACAACCAGAAATCCATTTGTAGTGACGCCGCAAGGCGTTCGTTGGATGCCACCGGAACATACGACGCAATGACTGCGCGGTCGCAAGCGGCCTCCATGTCATTCCTGCGAAAGCACGAATCCACCAACGCCGCGGCATTCCTGGACCCCCGCTTTCGCAGGGGTGACAGGAGAGAAATCACAACCGCCGTTCCGTTGGAGGTCCTCACGGGCACACTACAAACAGGAGTCGGTTATGAACCGTGAACAGGCAGAAAAACTACTGGCCGCGATGATCTTCGACGATCTCGACGAGGCCTCCAAGGCCGAGCTTGCGGCCTACTTGCAGACCGACGATGAGCTGCGGGACCGCCTGGCCGATATGCGCATGGCCGTCAAGCTCGCCAGCGATGCTGTGAACGAAGGCCCGGTCCCGGTCCTGAGTGCGCCTCGATTGGAGCAACTGAGACAACTCACCGGGACCAGCAAGACACGGCCGCGAATCCTCATCATGCACCGCTGGCTGTCGGTCGCGGCGGTCCTTGCGTTTGGCGTGGTGCTGGTCGGACTGCTCATGGTCGTGCCAGGGAATTTTGGAGGGGTACGCACGCAAACTGTCGCATTGAAGCGAGCGTCCAAACAGCGTCAACTCGACTTTCAAGCATTGTTGAGCGATACCTCTTCAAGGGCGGATGGCTACGCCTTGAACCCGGAGGACAGGCAAGCTCGCCTGAGCGTCCTGGATGGCGACGTAACGACCAACAATGGTGCAGGGGAAATCGTGAACGGCGCCATGATTCGCAACATGCTGAGGTCCGACGGGGCGGGTCTCGGCGTGCTTGGAAAAGAACTGTCGGCCGCACAGCCCGCGCCCCCCTTGGGGGCTCCGCAGAACGCCGACCGCACGGCAGAGCTGCTCAGGCAACTCAATCGAGGGACAAGTGAGCGGAGAGTGGCGACCTCGCCAACGAGCTGGCTCCAAGCGGGTCCGCCGGCTTCGACCCCGGCGCCTGCGCAAGGGAAGGAGCCCATGGTGGTGACACAATCAGGCGGCGGTATTTGGCTTCGGGACGACACGAAGATGGTGGCCGCCGCGCCGTCTGGCGGGGTCGGGGGGACAGTCACCTATGGCTGGAGCGGCCTGGTCACACCACAGAAAGCGGCGGAACCGATCGTTACTGTGAGTCCGGCGGACTCCGTGGTGGCCTCCGATGAGAAGCCAACGACGATCTCCGGCGCCATTGACTTTCGTGAGTCGAACAAGCGTGTTCCTGTCCTGGGGGACAAGCCGGTTGTCGGCCAGCTCTTTGAAGGAAGGGCATTGGAGGTCGAGCAGAGTCCGAGCTCCAGAAGCCTTGGCGAGCTGCACGCTCAAGAGGAGTCTTCCGTCACATCGCGGATTCCGGAGGGGGAGGAGGCCGGTGCGCCTTCGCCGTCGCACTTCCGTGTGGTTGCAGTCAATCGGTGGGTGATGACGGATCGCGACCCTCAGTCCACCTTTGCTTTGGACGTGGATACGGCCTCGTACGCCTTGTGCCGGCGCTTCATTCGCAGCGGGTTCCTGCCGCCGATCGGGGCGGTCCGGATGGAAGAGTTCATCAACGCGTTCGACTACGCCTATCCGCAGCGGGACAATGCGACGTTTGCCGTGTACGCGGAAGGGGCGCGATCGCCGTTCGCGGTCGAAGGTCAGGACCTGACGCTGCTGAAGATCGCGGTCAAGGCGCGCACGGTAGGCCGCGACCAGCGCCGGGCTGCGCATCTGGTCTTCGTGGTGGATGCCTCTGCGTCGATGGGACAGCCGGACCGGCTGCCGCACGTGCAATCGGCGTTGAGTCTGCTGGTGGACAAGCTCTCGGAAGGCGACAGCGTCACGCTGATCACCTGTGCCAACGAAGCTCGTCTGCACTTGGAGTCCGTGCCTGCCCGGCAGAAGGACGCAATTCGCCAGGCCATCGAAGCGATTCAACCATCGGGACCCACGAATCTCATGGCAGGGTTGCGGCTCGGATACGCGATGGCCCGCAAGGCCTTCGTCGCCGGCCGGATCAATCAGGTGGTGCTCTGTTCGGACGGCGTGGCCAATGTCGGTCAAACGGAGGCCGACGCGGTGCTCCAGGAAGTGGCCCAGGACCGCAGGCAGGGCATCAGTCTGACCTGTGTAGGCGTCGGGTATGGAGCCTACAATGACGCCTTCCTGGAGACCCTGGCCGACCGGGGAGATGGTCGCTACGTGTTCCTCGACTCGTCGCCGCAAGCACGCGACGTGCTCGTCGACCAGTTGGCCGCGACGTTGCAGACGGTGGCGCGCGACGCGCGCATCCAGGTCGAGTTCAACCCCGCTCGGGTGCGGCGATACCGATTGATCGGCTACGAGAATCGGGACATCGAGGACCAGCGGTTCCGCGACGACACCGTCGACGCCGGCGAGGTTGGATCGGGCCAGTGCTCGACCGCCCTGTATGAGTTGGAGTTGATCGCTCCGGTTGCGAAGGAGGAGGCCGACGACCTCGGGACCGTGTTCGTGCGGTATCGCAACGCGGAGACAGATCAGGTCGAGGAGATTTCCAGACCATTGCCGGGCTCCATCCTTCGGCGGCAATCCGTCGAGGACAATCCACGGTTCTTCCTGGCCGCCGGCGCAGCACGGTTTGCGGAGTGGCTGCGTCAATCCGAACACGCCCGGCATACGACCCTGGCGGATGTGCAGCGCGTGCTCGACCAGGTCGGTGCGGCCCTGCCGCTGGATCAGGACGTCCAGGATCTGGCGTCACTGGCGCATCAAGCCGAGAACCTGCCCAGGGCGCCTGATGCCGCGTCACAACCTTGACGTCGAGAGACCTGGCATAGCCGATTTTACACGGGTTTTACACCTCGCGGATTCACTCGTGATGTATTATCTGGGTAGAGGTGCTTTCATTTGGCAATGGTGCGCATGAGCTTGGAAAGGGCACGACCGTGGGGAACAATATGCGATTCCTTCTGACTACCTGGATGTACGCGGCCGCCGTCGTGGGAGCTGCGGCAGAGGCGCCGTCCTCTGCGGATTCGTCCGCTGGTATCGAGATCGATCAAGTCCAGATTACCTGTCGGATCGACGGCCGTCAGTTGGCCGTGACGACAGGATTTGAGGCGAAGACGAAGCAGCCATCATGCCGGATGCGTCTGATCCAGGGCGACGTAGTGCTGGAGAAGCTCGATCCGTCCCTTGCCGGAATGCCGTTGGCCTATGATCCCAACGACAGGGCGTACTACGTCACTTGGCCCGAGCCGGGCCGGCATCGCGTGGACGCGACCTTCATGGCGCAGAGCGTGACGGAGCCGAACGGTCCATGGCGTCGGGCAAGCCTCCAGGTGCCGGGTGGCCGAGTGCGTCAGATTCGCCTGGTGGCCAGCCAGGGCGACCTCGAAGTCGAGTTGCCCGGAGCGCTGCGCGTGGAGCGTCACGTCGATCAGGGTCAGTTGATCGTGGAGGCGCTGCTGGGTCCGCGTGAGCCGCTGACGATCCGATGGAAGCCGCAGGTGCAGTTGGCCGACGCAAAGCTCGTGTTGTCGAGCCGGGCCACTACGGTGGTCGACGTGCGTGCGGGCCTCGTGCAGATCGATGCGCTCTTTGATTTC
Organism: Sedimentisphaerales bacterium; assembly: GCA_016928975.1. The sequence continues at coordinate 12,174 of JAFGJR010000157.1, forward strand.
GAGGTTGCGCAAGGCCGGATCGAGTCGCTGACCTTCAACGTGCCTGCCGGCTTGAGCGTCACGGGCGTGCAAGGGTCGTTCATCCGCACGTGGGTCCTCGGTGATGCGGCGGATGCGGTTCGGCCGCTTCGCGTCGAGCTCAGTCGTGCCCAGGACAGAGACTACTGCCTGCTGATCCATGCGGAAAGCGGCATTGGCGGCCTGCCGTCGCTCGTGGAGGTCCCGGCCATCGAGCCAACCGGCGACATCCGTGCCAGCGGGCACCTTGCGGTAGGGACCAACAGCGCGCTGCAATTGGTGGTGCAGGAGTCTTCCGGGTTGACCCAGGTTGATGCCGCCGCGTTCCCGCGCGTCCAGACCCAGGAGGCTCAGGTCCGGCCGCTTCCTCAGGGCAAGGCGTTCTTCTACACCTATGCCGGGAGTCACTACCGGTTGCGTCTGAGGGTCGATGACATCGTGCCCACCTACGAAGTGGCCGGCCGCGTGACCGCCAGGGTCAAGGAGGACGATCTGGTCGTGGACGCGGAACTGGAGCTCGACGTGCGGGATGCTCCTGTCCGCCAGTTGGAGATTGCGGCGCCGGCCGGCCTGGTCGTCGCGGCGGTGGACGGCAACCAGGTGAGCGACTACCACGTCCCGGAATCGTCGGCGGGCGGTGCGTCTGCCCCGGTCCGCGTGGTCTTCAAAGAACCTGTGATCGGCCGGGCCTTGCTGCATCTGCGCCTGGAGCTGGGACGGGGCCCGCTGGGGGAGCCATGCAGGATCCCTGCCCTCCGAGTCGTGGGAGCCAAGACGCAGCGCGGCTACGTGGTGATCGCGGCCGAGCCCGGAATCGAAATCGATCCGCCACAGGTCCAGAATCTGCGAGAAGTTCACACTGCCTCCGTCCCCATGCGCGTTGCCCAGGCGCAATACGCATATCGCTTCCGCGAGGCGGACTGGACGCTGAATCTGCTGGCGCGGCGCAAGCCCGCCGAGGTCCGGGCGGAGGTCTTCCATCTCCAGTCGATCGGCGAGGCGCTGGCCTATGGGTCGGCGGTAATCAACTACGTCATCACCGGCTCGCCCCTGGATGAATTGAGCTTTCGTCTGCCCGAGAGTTTCGAGAATGTGGAGTTCGTGGGCCGGGATGTCCGCCGGTGGGTCCGCCAGGACGGCGTGTGGGTGGCCAAGCTCACTCGCAAAGTCCTGGGGGATTACAGCCTGGCGGTGACGTACACGCAACGACATGGTCCGGGCAAGCCCATCCAGCTCGGTGCCCTCGTCGCCGACGGGGTCCAGACCCAGACGGGCTACGTCGTCGTGACCAGCCATCTCGATCTGAGGCTGCAACTGACGTCCGATCAGCCTGCCGGCCAGGCGGGATTGCTGCCCATCGCCCTCGATGAGCTGCCGAGCGACTACCGCCTTCTCACGAGCAGTCCGATTCTGGCCGCCTACAAGTACGTCGCGGAGCCTCACACCGCGATGTTGACGATCGATCCCTACGAGCGGAGCGAGCTGCTGCCCGTGGTCGTAGATATCGCCGACCTCCAGACGAAGCTGGCGATCCGACCGGATGGGCGGATCGAATCGGTGACGACCGTACGATACAAAGTCAAGAACGCCACCGGCCAGTTCCTGGCTTTGACCATGCCTGCTGATGCACGAGTCTGGTCCGTCTCGCAGGTCGAGCCGGCGCGAGAAGAACGAGGGCGAGATACCCTCGCCACGGAAGAGCGATCGATTCGCCTGGCGGCCTCTCACGACCGGGACAGCGGACGACTGCTGGTTCCGCTTCGTCGTCAAGCCAATCCGAATGACCCGGCGACCATCGAGTTGGAATACGGCCAGGTGCACCAGAGCGACTCCTTGTGGACGCGCACGGTGGACCTGACTGCGCCTCGCTGCGCAGTGCCTAACGCCTACGCAGACTGGCAGATCATCGTCCCCGACCGATGGGCGATCCTCCCGGCCGGCGGCAACATGCAGGCTCAGCCCCGGCCACAAGCGCGCCCGGGGCTGGCGGAGTTGGCCGACCGTGTCATCCGTCTGTGGGAACGAGCCCTCGAACATATGGTTGAGAACGATGCGTTCTTGGTCTTCGGCGCGGCGGCGGCGATACTCGTGGTAGTGGCTGCGATCTTCAGACGACGCTGGATGCCCGAGCTGATCGTACTCGCTGCGCTGCTCCTGGCGGCTGCGGTTGGCATCGTGGCTGCAACGGGACGGCTGGCTCTCCCGGAGCCGTTGACTTCGCTGAGCTGCACGCAGGCGGTCAGCGTGGACGCCAGTCACGCCCTTGGAGTGAGCGTGAAGCTGGTCCCCGCCTGGCGTCAGGCGGTCCGGCTCTCGGATTGCGTTGGCGTGGCTGTGGTCGTCATCGTGGCTCTGGCCCTGGCTCTCGCGTCGCGACGGCTGCGAAAGGCCGGTCTGCTGGCGATAGCGGTAGCGCTGGTGTACCTCGCGGCGAAGGTGCCGGTCACATGGCCTGTGTTGGCAGCCCTGGGGACGTGGGGGCTGCCGGCGATCGCAGCGGTCTGGTTTGCGTATCGCTCGTGGCGGGTGCGGCCGGCCGCCGTGCGGGCTCTGGCGGTGACATTGATCCTGATCGTCGTGTGCATGACCGGCGGCTGCTCTGCGCTGGACCTTGGCTCTCGCTCCTTGGCTGGACGCAGCGGGATAGAGCGGGTCGAGTGTTCCCTGTCCGCCGGCTCGGATAACATGGAACTGAGGTACGACATGCGAATCGTCGCCGACCGGCCGTCCCGGTTCCCGATCGTCGATGAGTCAGCCGTGCTGGTCTCGTCTGCCAGGTGCGGCGCCCACGTGAGCCTGCGTACGGAGAATGGCCAGCACGTCGTACAGGTGGACAGGCCCGGCACATATGATGTAGAGGCTGTGTTCCTTGCGCCCCTGCCGGCGGCAGGGGAGGATCAGCAGCGGCGGTTCGAACTGGCCCTGCCTTTGGCGTTGACCAATCGCGTGACTCTGGCGGTCCCCGACGCCAATGTGCTGGTCGAAGCTCCGCAGGCCGTCTTGCTGACGAGCCGACAGCGGGAAGGACAAACGCAGGTCGAAGCGATGTTCGCACCGGGCCGGCCCGTCGTATTCGCCTGGCGTCCCCTGGAGCGTCAGGCGGCAAGGGAAGAGGTTCGCTTCTACGCACAGGACGTCGCCCTAGCCAGCGCGACGGCTGGTCTGTTGCAGGTCTTCCACGAAGTCCGCTTGCAGATTGCGCAAGGCCAGGTGGACCGGCTGACGCTGGACGTTCCGCCGGGCCAGACGGTGACCTCGGTCAGCGGGCCGCAGGTCGGCGCCTGGCGCTTCGACCTGGTCGGCCATCGTCTGGATGTCCTGCTCAGCCAGCCGGTGACGGGGTCCTACGCGGTGACTCTGGTCATGCAGTCGGCCAATGCCGCCGTGCCGTATGACGTGCGCCTGGAGCCGCTGGTGGTGCAGCAGGCCCAGGAGCAGCACAGCGTGATGGGTCTGGCCGCCGAGCCGTCTGTTTACGTTCAACTCGAACGGCATCCGCCCGCGATGAACGTTCAGGACTACGTGCGTGAAGCCGGCAAGCTGGTCAAGATCGTGCCCGGCCTTGCGGTCGAGCAGATCGACCAGGCCTTCCGGTTCGAGTCGCCGGGGAGCGCGGTGACCGGTCGCGTGCAGGCCGTGCCCAGCGAGATCCGCAGCCAGGAAAGCGCCCGATTCAACGTCGAGGACGACCGGCTGGTCTACAACAGCCAGTGGGAGATCGAGATCGCCAAGGCGGGTCGATTCGATGTGGACCTGCTCATGCCCGACGATTTCGACATCGACGCTCTGGAGGCCCAGGAGGTTAGCCACTGGGACGAGTCCACGGAGGCTGGCCAGCGCCGCGTGAAGATCCACTTCAAGCACAGGCTGACCGGGTCCGTCCGACTGAACGTGGCGTTGAGTCGGGCGATTGCGGATATCCCGGATCGCCTGTTCGCGCCTCGTGTGACGGTGGTGGGGGGGCTCAAGCATGCGGGGTACCTCGTGATCGGATCGGAGCAGGGCGTTCGCGTCTCTGTGGCATCCCGCCAGGGCGTGAGCGAGATCAATCCCGTGGAACTGGGCCACGCCGGCCAGGGCCTTCTGGCGTTCCAGTTCCTGCGGCCCGACTGGCAGCTTCAACTGGTGACCGAGCGGATCCAGGCACGAGTCACGGTGCAGAGTCTGCACGTAGCCAAGGTGACGGATGGTCTGGTGCGTCACGAGCACGCACTGCGCTATCGGCTGTACCACGCGGGGACCAAGGCGTTTGCGCTGGCGTTGCCTCTGGAGGCCGTGGGGGTGACCATCACCGGCCCCGGCATCGCGCGGCGTGAGCAATCGGGTCCAGGACAGTGGCGCGTGGAACTGGCGGACAAGGTGTACGACCGCCCCTACCTGATGCACGTGAGCTACGAAACCCGGTACGACCCAACGGACGGGAACGTTCCTTTGGCGCCGGCTCGATGCTTGGATGCGGACCTCCAGCAGGGGTACACAGCCGTGTTCGCCACGGATCGCATGGAGCTGGCAGTTGCCTCTGTTGATGCGGCCCTGCGTCCGGCCGACGCACGGAGCGTTCCAGACTACTTTGGAGCCGGCGATCTCTCCGGCGCCGCCATGTGCTTTCGCAGCGCGTCGGTGGAGACGCAGAATCTTGCGTCCCTGCGCGTGCGGGCCAGGCGGCATGCCGCCGCCGACCAGATCGGCGCGGAAGTTCTCAAGACCGACGTCGTCTCCGTCGTCACGACCGGCGGCGGGACGATCAACCGGGTGGTGCTGCGGCTGCGCGTGGGCAGTCAGCGTCACTTGCAGACGATCCTACCGGCCGGGGCGGCCATCTGGTCTGTGACCGTGGATGGCCAGGCGGTTCAGCCCTCCGTTCGCACCACGGCGGACGGGCACAGCGCGTTGCTCGTGCCCCTGCCGCAGCAGGCGTCGGATGACGTCCAGATGGACATGGTGTACGTGGGGGACATCTCGCCCAGTTCGAGCTTGTCACGGAGCGGCTTCTCCTGGCCCGGCCGTCACGCGCTGTCCGGGCCGCGCTTCGATCTGCCACTTAAGAACATCACATGGCAGGTCTACCTCCCGCAGAACTTCACCTACAGCGATTTCGGTGGCACGATCGCCGTCGATCCGCGGGGCATTGAGGCCGCCGGGGTCCTGCGCTATGACTTGCAGACCTACCAACGGCAGATTCTGGAGGTCAACCGGCAAAACGAGCTAGTGGCCCAGCAGCAGCAGAGCCTCGCTCGCGATCTCGCGCAGAGGGGACAACAAGCTGCCGCTCGCCAGGCCCTGACCAAGGGATACAACTTCTCGGTGAGCAACATGGCTTTGAATGAGGACATCCGCGTGGATCTGGACAATCTCGTGAGGCAGCAGGCGAAAGCCGGATTGATCAATGCCCGAGGCCGCCTGCGCCAGCAGATGGGCCTCGAAGGGGTCGGGGATCAGGGGTCAGGGGTCGGTAACCTGACCCCTGACCTCAGCGCGCAGCAGGTCCAGCGCGTAGAGACGCAAGATCTTGCGTCTCTACTGCCTCAGGCGGACAGCGAGAACCTGGAGCTGATCACCCGCCGGATTCTCCAGACGCAGGCGGCGGCCCAGGCCTCCGTGTCGCAGATCCAGGTGACCATGCCTGTCTGCGGCCAGGTGTGGCGGTTCGACAGTCCCTTGCAGGTGGAGCCGGCGTCGGAAATGGCGGTGACCTTCACCGCCCGGCCGCAACGCTGGGCCCGCATGGACCCAAGCCTCGCCTACGGACCCGCCCTGTTTGCAGGACTCCTCGCCTGCGGTGCCATCCTCGCGCGCATCCGAACCACATGGGATCGTCTGGCTCGTGGCAGGGCCCAGGCCTCGTCCCTGCCCATCTCCGCTGGTAGAGACGCAAGATTTTGCGTCTCTACAGGGCTCCCTCCCACGAGTCCTGACAACAGGGACGACCCTAACAACAGCCGTATCTCGACGGATGAGCTGCTCTAACCGGCGCCCGGTCTTGTCGCTCTGACCGCAACGCGCGCCGCATTCCAAACGGGGTCGGCCACAGCGCAGCACGCCTCTACACCCACTCGCGCAGTCTGGTGACGCTCTTCGTTGCCCTCCGCGGAGATGTTGACCGACGGGTGTCACGACAAGAGACAGGGCCGTCGTTTGGCGAGGGCTCTCGTGTGTCTGCCCGCCTTTGAGGCGCGTTTTGGTCCCTATAACGCGGTGGGAGGCAAGGAAAGACGCGTGTTAGGGCGTCTCTGCGGGCGGCGTGCTCGGCAGTCCCGAATTCCCTGGCTCGATGGGTCGATAAGGAAGAAAGTCGCCAGTAGACGGTTCACCGTGGAGAGTTCGCAGTTGACAGTGGTTGGAGGCATCGGATCGCTATGTTGGAATCACAGGCCACACAGACGCCCAGAGACCTCGTGCGGCAGTTCATCGTGAATACGTTCCTGTTCGGCTGTGACAACGGGTTCGAGGACAACGCGTCTCTTCATGCCACTGGCATCCTTGATTCCACGGGCATGCTCGAGCTGATCACGTTCCTCGAACAGGCATTCCGCGTGCGAGTCGCCGACGAGGACCTGGTTCCCGAGAACTTCGACACGCTGGAGAACATCGCGAGCTTCCTGGAAGGCAAGTGCCCAGACGCAAGATTCTGTGTCTCCACGCGTAACGACAGGAGTTGAGCCACGATGAAGAGATTGTGTGCACAACTGCTGTACCGGGCGTACGCGTCGGCCGGACCGAGGCTGCGCGACGCGATCCGTCGTCGCGTGACGGCGCTGGAGGGCGGCGAAATGTTCTCGCAGACGGTCCGCAGGATCTTCAAGGAGCACTTCGACGTCCAGATCGGTCTGTACACGCACGGCGGGTGCTTTGAGCCGGGCCAGTTCGACCGCCACACCACGGTGGGACGATATTGCTCTATCGCCCGGGATGTCCTGGTGTTCAACCGCGATCATCCCACGGTCTTCAAGTCCACCCACGCCTTCTTCTTCAACCCGAAGCTCGGCTTCTGCAAGGACGAGAAGGTCCAGTATACGCCGCTGCGGATTGGACACGATGTGTGGATCGGCGCCGGCGCCAAGATTCTCCCGTCGGTGCGGGAAATCGGCACTGGGGCTGTGGTCGGCGCCCAGTCGGTCGTCACGCGAAATGTGCCGGCGTACGGCGTGGTGACCGGCTTCCCCGCCAAGCTGGTGCGATTCCGGTTCCCCCCGGAAGTGATTGAGCAGCTTCTGGCTTCCCGCTGGTGGGAGCAGGACATCGAGGAGATTGTCCCGTGCCTCGAGGAGTTCACCGAGCCGTATGAGGGCGCAGGGGTCCGGTGTCAGGATTCCGGAGTGAGCAGCCTGATTCCTGACCCCCGATCCCTGACCCCCTATGGCAATTTCGAGTTTGGGGATGGCTAATGTGTGGGATAGGCGGTGCCTATGACCCGGTGGGCGGACGCGTGTCACTCGAGGAGCTGCAGCGGATGCTCACTGCCCTGGGGCACCGCGGGCCGGATGAGTCGGGCGTGTACATCGATGACCACGTGGGGCTGGCTCACTCGCGGCTGAGTATTATCGATCTTCAGTCCGGCCTGCAGCCGGTGCACAATGAGGACGAGACGGTCTGGGTCATCCTCAACGGCGAAGTCTACAACTATCCCGAGCTGAGAGAGGACCTGCTGCGCAACGGCCACCGTTTCTCCACGTCCTCCGATACGGAGGTGCTCGTTCACCTGTACGAGGAGAAAGGGCCGGACCTCGTCAAGGCTCTGGACGGTCAATTCGCCTTTGCCCTGTGGGACAGTCGCCGGGGACGGCTGTTCCTGGCGCGGGATCACCTTGGGATCTGTCCGCTTCATTATTGCCAAGTCGGCGATCTTCTACTGTTCGCGTCCGAGGTGAAGGCCCTTCTGCCATGCAACGGCGTGCAACGCGAGCTCAGTCCCCAGGGAATCGATCAAATCTTCACATTCTGGACGACGTTGCCTGGCGAGACGGTCTTCCAAGGCATCCGTGAATTGCCGCCGGGACACACCCTCGTGGCGTCGCCGAAAGGCGTCGCGGTGGAGCGGTACTGGCAGGTGCCCCTCTGCGAGAGGGATCGCTACCTTGAACTCCCGGCCGAGCAGGCCGCACAAAACGTCCGGGAACTGCTCCGTGAGGCCGTGCGTATCCGGCTGAGGGCCGACGTACCGGTCGGATGCTATCTCAGCGGAGGACTCGACTCTTCTATCGTCACCGCTCTGGTCGCCAGGCATTTCAACCACGAGGTGCAGACCTTCGGGATTCGGTTCGAGGACGAGGTCTACGACGAGGGGAAGTTCCAGCAGGATGTCGTCGACTGGCTCGGCGTGCAGCACCGAACGGTGCGCGTCACCAACGAGCAGATCGGCGCCTCGCTGCCGGAGACGGTCTGGCATTGCGAGAAGCCGTTGTTGAGGACGGCGCCGGTCCCGCTGTTCCTCCTGTCCAGAGCGGTCCGCGAGGACGGCTTCAAGGTCGTGCTCACCGGGGAAGGGGCCGACGAGTGCTTCGGCGGCTACAACATCTTCAAGGAGGCCAAGATCCGGCGGTTCTGGTCAAGGCAGCCGCAATCTCCATGGCGTCCGAAACTCCTGGAGCAGCTCTATCCGTACGTTTTCCGAGACGCCCGGTCGAAGACCTTCCTCTCCTCTTTCTTCGGCCGGCATCTGGAACAGGCGGATGGGCCATTCTTCTCGCACCTTCTGCGATGGGAGAACACGAGCAGAATGAAGGGCTTCTTCTCCCGGCAGCTCAGGGCGGCGATCGGCTCCTACAGTTCCTGCCAGCAGCTTGGCGGCCTTCTGCCGAGTGCATTTAGCCGCCTGGACGGCCTGGCGAAAGCACAGTACCTGGAGATGGTCCTATTCCTGAGCGGGTATCTGCTCTCGTCCCAGGCGGACCGCGTGGCCATGGCCCACGCCGTGGAAACGCGAATCCCCTATCTGGACCCTGCCATCGTGGAATTCATGATGCAGGCGCCGCCCCGATGGAAGCTCCTCGGCCTGCGCGAGAAACACGTGCTGCGACAGGCATTTCGAGATCTGCTGCCCCGCTCGGTGTCGCAACGCCCCAAGCATCCGTACCGTGCACCCATCGTCAGATCGATCCTGAACGATGCATCGCGCGATTATGTGCAGGAACTGCTCGGTCAGCGTGCCCTGGAGATGGCGGGCCTGTTCGATCCGGCACGGGTCAGGATGCTGCTGGCCAAGGTGGAGTCATCGCCGGACCCCGGTGAGATGGACAGCATGGCTTTGGTAGGTATCCTGTCCACGCAGCTTGTGCATCACCAGTTCATTGAGACCTTCGACTCGCGAATCGGAGCGGCGACCGCACCCACGTTGATTGTCGACCGCCGATCGCACGGTTGTCCCCGCGCCAAGGGTGCTGCGGTCGGTGTCGGAAAGCCGATTCCCTCGGGGTCCGTGCCGGGATTGTGAAGGTCTAAGGAGGCTCGCAATGATAGAATTCGACCCTGTCCTCGTTCATGAATGGTTGTCACGCTCCGCCAGGAGATTCCCGGACAAGTGTGCGCTGGTGTGCAGCGAGCAGCGATGGACATACAGGATGCTCGACTCGTATACGGACCGCCTGGCGAGGGTCCTGCTTTCGGCGGGATTGGAAAGCCAGGAGCGAGTCCTGATCTTCCTGGACAGCTCGGCGGAGGCGGTCATCTCACTCTACGGCGTGTTGAAGGCACGCGGCGTCTTCGTGATGCTGGATGGTTCCACGAAAGCCCCAAGACTTCAGTACGTCCTCGACAATTCCGGCGCGACGATGATCATCACGCACACCAGCAAAGCCGATGTAGTGCAGAACGCCCTTGCCGGCGTGGATCCTGCGTGCCGCATCGTGTGGGTCGGGCCCTCGGATGACGTTCCATCGAACCTCCAAGAGGTCTCGCTGGCCTGGGATGAAGTCCTTGAATCTTCCGCGGATTTGTCAAGCCTCCCGCGTTGCATCGATGTCGATATCGCTTCGCTGATCTACACATCCGCCACCACCGGTGACCCCAAGGGGATTATCTGCACGCACCACAACATGGTCTCCGCGGCGCGGAGCATCATCCAATACATCGGCAACGAAGAAAGCGATGTCATCCTCGACGTGCTGCCGCTATCGTTCGATTACGGCCTCTATCAGGTGCTGATGGCCTTCATGTTCGGTGGCACCGTCGTGCTGGAACGCTCGTTCCTTTACATCCACAAGGTATTGGAGCTGATCCGAAAGGAGGGCGTGACCGGCTTTCCCATCGTGCCCACGATCATCGCCATGCTGATGAAGTCGGTGCGACTGGAAGAGTATGACCTGCACACGCTGCGGTACATGACCAACACCGGGGCGGCGCTGCCGGAGACGCACATCCGCTATCTTCGCACAAGCCTCCCCCGGGTGACTCTCTTCTCCATGTTCGGCCTCAGTGAGTGCAAGCGTGTGTCGTACCTTCCGCCGGAGCACATCGATCGCATTCCCGGCTCGGTCGGCCAGGCGATCCCCAATTGCGAGGTCTCGGTCGTGGACGCATCAGGCCGGCCGGTGGCACTTGGGGAGGTTGGCGAACTGGTGGTGCGCGGCTCGAACGTCATGCAAGGATATTGGCGCGATCCGGAGACCACGGCGAGGACCTATCATCCCGGCTGCTACCCGGCGGACCGGCGTCTCTACTGCGGCGATTACTTCCGGCAGGATGAGCAGGGCTTTCTCTATTTCCTCGGCCGCAAAGATGGGATGATCAAAAGCGGCGGGCACCGTATCAGTCCCAAGGAGGTGGAGAACGTCCTCTGTGGACTGGCCGGTGTCGCGGAGGCGGCGGTGATCGGAGTCGATGATGAAATCCTCGGGCAGGCGATCAAGGCCTTTGTGGTGCCGCTGGAAGGAATCAGCCTGTCCGAGATGGACGTTCTCCGGTATTGCCGGGAGAACCTGGAGTTGCCCATGGTCCCCAGGTATGTCGAACTGGTGGCGAGTCTGCCCAAAACGACCAACGGGAAGATCAATATGAGAGAGCTACGGGCAAGGGAGATGCAGATCAAATGAAAACTCAAGAGGTCCTAATTCGTGAGTTGCTGAAACTGGACTGCGAGCGGGAGGTGGAGCGGATCGCTTCCTGGATGCGGATGCACGTCACGCGCACGTTCCGCAAGCGCGGCCTCGTGCTGGGCTTGTCCGGAGGGATCGACAGCAGCGTCGTCGGCGCCTTGGCCGTTCTGGCGGTGGGGAAGGAGAACGTGCTCGGGCTTTCGATGCCGGAGCGGGAGGTGTCGTGCGAGACGCCGGGGCTCAGCCGTTTCGTGGCGGACCATCTGGGGGTCAGGCTGTGTACCGTGGACATCACGGATGCTCTGGAGACCGTCGGCTGCTACGCTTGCCGCGATGAGGCGATCCAGAGTGTCATCGGTGAGTACCAGCCCGGCTGGAGGAGCAAGATCGCACTTCCCGATGTGCGCTCGCGAGAGCGGTATCGGATGTTCCACGTCGTTGTGGAATCGCCCGATGGCCGGGTCGTTACGGCACGTCTGCCGTTGGACGCCTACCTCAAGATCGTGGCGGCCACGAATTTCAAGCAGCGCGTCCGAAAAATGGTCGAGTACCACCACGCGGACCGCTTGAACTACGCGGTCGCCGGCACGCCGAACCGCCTCGAATACGACCAGGGCTTCTTCGTCAAGCTGGGCGATGGAGCCGCAGACCTGAAGCCCATCGCCCATCTCTACAAGGGCCAGGTCTACCAGTTGGGTGAGTACCTCGGCCTGCCGCGACAGATCATCGAGAGGCCGCCCACCACCGATACGTACAGCCTGCCGCAGACGCAGGAGGAGTTCTACTTCTCCGTGCCGTACCAGGTGCTGGACTTCTGCCTGTACGGAAAGGACCACGGGCTCCCGCCGCAACAGGTAGCGGAAGAGCTTGAGCTGCCACCCGAGCACATCGAGCGCATCTACCAGGACATCGACGACAAGCGCAGAGCCGCCACGTACCAGCACGCGGCACCGTTACTGATCCCATAGGAATATCAAAAATCAAATCTCAAACATCAAGAGTGAGACTCGGGGGCGCACTTCTTATCTTTGATTTTTGACTCTTGATCTTTGATTTTCTTAGTGCAGGGACCGGCGGTACTGTCTCGGCGTGAGCCCCATTCTCTTGCGGAACTGTCGATAGAAATAGTAGATGTTGGCATAGCCGACTCGCTGGGCGATCTCATAGCAGCGGAGCGACGTGAAACGAAGCAGCCTCCCAGCCGCCTCGAACCGAAGGTCCTGCTGGTAGGCCAGGGGCGACATGCGAAACGACTTCTTGAAGGTGCGGAACAGGTGGCCCTTGGAACAGTGGGACATCAAGGCCAGGTCCTCGGCCGTAATCGCCTCGGCATAGTGCTCGTCGATGTACTGCTTGACCTGGAGAATCGGATTGTCCTGGGCCAGGACGGCGCCGGGAATCGTCTCGCCATAGCAATGGGAAACGATGGCGTCGAACAGGTTCGCCAACGCGCGATGCGCGTAGTAGTCCGACATGGGGGACGGGCTTTGCAGGTAATCCATGATCTGGATCATGATGACGAGGAACTCCTGTGTGGTGGTCCTGGGCAGGCGTGGTTCCTCCTGAAGCTGGCCGGTGACTCCGGTGTAGGAGTTCAGGACCTGCTCGAAGGGCAGCGTGAGCACCTTTCCGGTTCGCGTCCCAAACGAGAAGGTGATCTCGGAATAGACACTGGAGCGGCGAAGGCTGACGAAATCGTGCGGCTCGCCAGGGGAGATGATAACGAGGGTTCCCGGTTCTGCGGCGTACTTGTTGCCGCATTTGAGGTAGAAGCCCGATGACTGGGTGTAGAGCACGATGTGATACAAATCGTGCGTGTGCTCGTGGAACGTTCGGATATCCCCAATGGGGCGGTCCTGATCGATAGCGGCGTGCACAAACGTCGGCAAATACGCTTCCCCATCATGGAGAATCACGATGGCCTGGGGGTTGCCTTCCCTTCGGTGGCGGGTCTGCAGATACCGACGCATAGGTCACGATAGTGCAACAAATTGCAATTTTCCTGCATTTTTCGGGCCGACATCCAGTATGATAATACAGTATAGGTGAATCTGTGCCAAGAGAGAACCGATGTCATTTGTGATTCGCGATTTGAGCTCACGCTCACCTGGAGCGACGGCAGCCATTCATATCGCAAATCCGATAGGAGTCGGCAGATGAAAACCAGAGCCTTTACCCTCATCGAGTTGCTCGTCGTCATCGCGATCATCGCACTGCTGATGGGCATCATCATGCCGGCCTTGAGCTTGGCGAAGAGGAAAGCTGGGACGACGGTCTGCCAGAGCAACACCAAGAACCTCTCGCTGGGCTGGTACATGTATATGGGCGAGAACGACGGGCGGATCATGAGCTCGGAGGATGAGCCGACCGGACGTGAGCGAAGCGGGAGATTCGTCGGCTGGTGCGGCATCCCTCGTGATTTGAACGGCAACGAGATGAGCAATACGCAGGCGGACCCCCCGGTGACGAATGAGGACGAGATCCGGGGAATCAAAAATGGGCTGCTGTTCCCGTACATCAAGGAGCCTCGCACGTATCATTGCCCTGCCGACAATCAGCGCAAGAGCCTGTACGACAAGACCAATGTCTTTGTCACCTATTCGATTCCCAAGTGCCTGTACGGGTTCCCAAACGACGGTGATGCGAACTACTACAAGCAGATCAGGAGGTTCAGCGAGATCTCGGCCCCATCCACCCGGTACGTATTCGTGGAAGCGGCGGAGACGCGCAACTGGAATTCGAGCCATCACTTCGTCATGGCAGCGCCGGAGTACTCCAATCTGGCCACCTGGGGCTGGTGGGGTCCCATGGCGATCAATCACGGCGACAGCAGCGTCCTGGGCTTCACCGACGGCCATTCGGAGATGCGCCGCTGGCGGGACAAGTTCACCATTGAGCGTGTGGACAAGCTGATCCAAACGAACGCCACGCTGTACGGCACCGACTACCCGCCGCCGGACCAAACGATGGACATCGAGTACATGGCGAACGGCTGGGCCTTTCGCTATAAGATCAATTAGCAAGCAGGAGGTACGTTCACCATCAGCTCCTGGCGCCTTCGTGCGGCGGAACGGATGTCATGAAAAGACAACAAAATATCATTGCAGTGCATTTTCCGCCCGCGTGCCGGGGACGATAATACAAAGTGGTTCTTAGTGAGGCCTGCGAAAGGGTGATTATGAAGGGGGGCATGTCATAGAAACGAATGCGACCGAGGGTCCATGTCTGAGGGAAAGGAGAGCACGATGAGAACGCAAATCGCAGCGATGTTCCTTTGTTTGTCAGTAGGGTTTGCGACGGCGCACGGTCAGGATTTGAAGATTGACTTCAGTCAAACCGGTGGGCCGGTTGAACCGGGTTATCAGGCCTACCGTGCCGACCACGAGGTCGCGGCGACCTTCACCGCCCAGAGTTTCCAGGCATTCGGCACCACGATTACGATCCTGCCGACCTGGGCGTCGGGGGCTACAGCCGCGGCCATGCAGATGATTGACCGCACCTCCAGCGGCCGAAATGGCTACACGGGTGAGCATGCGGCTCTGATCGCGGATTGGATCGGGACCGACACACGCCAGCCGGGCAATCCCATGACACTCACAATCACGGGACTGCCCGCCGGCCCCTACAATTGGCTCTCTTATCATCATGACACTGACGATCAGACCGGGATCTTCAGTGTGACGGTCAATGACGCGGCAGGCTCGGCAACGACGACCGACATCGATATTTCGCACTCGGAAACGGTCGCGGCAGGCAATGTCGATGGCTTCGAAAATGTCACGACCTTTGCCACCGAGATCATCTCCAATGGAACCGACAGCGTCACTCTCGTCTTTCGGTTGACCTCTGCCACGGATCCCGTGGGCACAGCATTCTTCGTCATGAACGGGTTCGAGTTGACGGGCGGGGACGCGAGCATCGCCGTCCTCCCCACGCCGACACCTGACGCAGTTGACGTGCCGAGAGACGGCACAATTCTGTCCTGGGCGCCCGGAGAAGGCGCCGTAGCCCACGACGTGTATTTCGGGATGGATTCTGACGACATTGATGACGGGATGATCGGCAGCGCCGTCTATAGGGGTCGCCAGGACGTCAACAGTTTCGATCCCGGCCGCCTGGAGTTCGGGACGACCTATTACTGGCGCATCGACGAAATCGCCTCCGACGGCACGGTCTCGAAGGGCTACATCTGGAGCTTCACCGTCGAACCGGTCAGCGTCCCTCTGGCCGGCAGTCACATCCGGGCCACGGCCTCGACTTCCAAGAGCGCCAATGAGCTACCCGGCAAGCTCATCGACGGCTCCGGGTTGAGCGCCGATGGAACACATTCGACGGACACGACGCAGATGTGGCTCAGTGCGGCCGCCGCGCCGAGCACGACCTGGATTCAGTTCGACTTCGACCGGCTCTACAAGCTGCATCAAATGCTGGTATGGAACCATAACAGCACCGTGGAGACTGTGGCGGGGCTGGGCATCCGCACGGTGACCATCGCGTACTCCCAAGATGGGGTCGAATGGATCACATTGGGCACGACCCACGAGTTTGTTCAGGCGCCGGGTGACGCCTCTTGTACTGCCGATACGGCGATCGATTTCGCCGGCGTGACGGCCAAGCATGTGAAGATCAACGTGATCGACAACTGGGGCGGTTTCCTCCCGCAGTGCGGCTTGAGCGAAGTCCGGTTCATGGTGATCCCGGTGCTGGCCAACCAGCCCATGCCTGCGGTCGGCGCGACGGGTGTGGACCCGCGAGTGCCCCTGAGCTGGCGTGCCGGCCGTGGGGCGGTCACCCACAACGTCTACGTGAGTGACGATGTCAACGCTGTGACCAACGGCACCGCGCCCGTCAGCACGGTCTCCCAGACGAGCTTCGATGCCAGCGGGCTGATCGAACTGGGCAAGACCTACTACTGGAGGGTCGATGAGGTCAACGATCTTGAGGCACAGGCCGTCTGGGAAGGCGATGTCTGGAGCTTCACGGTCCAGCAGTACCTGCCTGTCGAGGACTTCGAGCGGTACACGAACGACGTCGGCATGAGGGTCTTCCAATACTGGATCGACGGCTGGGGCTTCACCGAGCCGGCCCCGGGCAATCCGGGCAACGGCACCGGCGCGATGGTCGGCTACGATCCCACGGTGGGCGATATCATGGAGACGGCCAACTTCCACGGCGGCGTGCAGTCCATGCCGATGGTCTATGACAGCTCCACGACATCTATCTCCGAGGCAGATCGCACGTTCGAGACGCCGCAGGACTGGACCCGATTCAACGTCAAAGGCCTGGTGCTCTGGTTCTTCGGTGATCCGGCCAACACCGCGTCGCAAATGTACGTGAAGGTCAACGGCAAGAAGGTCGTCTATGACGGTGATGCCGGCAACCTCCTGACCAAGCCCTGGCACATGTGGTACATCCCGCTGGCCAGCTTCACCGGCGTGGACCTCCGCAAGGTTACCACGCTGACGATCGGCTTCGAGGGCGGACAGGGCACCGTGTTCTTCGACGACATCATGCTGTCTCCGCTGGATCGCCAGTTGGTGACGCCGGCCAAACCGGCGACGACGAATCTGGTGGCCTTCTACGCGATGGAGGGCAACGTCAACAGCAGCACGGGGACGCTCCCCGGCGCCGTGGTCGGCGCGCCGACCTACGTCGAGGGCAAGGTTGGCAAAGCGATCAGGTTGAACGGCGTGCAAGATCACGTCACGTTTGAAGGGTCCCTGAACGTTCCGGACTACTCCGCTGCTCTGTGGTTCCAGGTGCAAGGCGGGACCGGAGAACGAGATCTGCTCTCCGTCTATGACTCCGTCGGTGCACATGGCATCCTGATTGAGGTCCGGTCCAACGGCGCCCTGCGCTTCCTGCATCGGGCTCCGATTGCCACCTCAGGCGGTACGGACGTGTACAACAACGGCAAGTATGATGACGCCGTATGGTATCATGTGGCGGTTGTCAAGTCGGCCGATACGATGACCATGTACATCAATGGTGAGCAGGCCGGCTCGGCGGCGAACGTGACCGATTTCGACCATGTCCTGACGAGGATGACCCTGGGCGTGCTGAAGCACGACAGCTTGTCGCGCTACTTCCCGGGCATGATCGACGAGGTCTATCTCTACAGTCGTGCCTTGTCGTCGGCGGAGATCGCCTGGCTGGCCGGGCGGACCAAGCCGCTGGAGCAGTAATTGAACCGTCGTGCGAGGGCGCACGACGAGGAGAAACACACCCACGGGGCTTGTGTCCACGGGACATGAGCCCCGTGACTGTCTATGGACCGGCGTGGCGAAGGCTCGCCCATCGGCGGTTGCTGGATGAGTATGAAACGAAGAATCATCGTGCCGTGGCTGATGTCTCTGTCGTTCCTGTTGGCGAGTGCCGGCGACCTCGCCAAAGCTCAGGGGACGTCGCTGGTCATCAATGAGTTTGTCGCCTCCAACCAGCGCAGCCTGGTCGACGGAGACGGAAACACGCCGGACTGGATCGAGTTGTACAACGGCGGCACTGCGTCCGTGTCCCTGGCCGGCTGGAGTCTGACCGACGACTGGCGCAGTCTGCGCAAGTGGACCTTTCCGTCCCAGGCCGCACTGCGCGCCGGAGGATACCTGGTGGTCTTCGCCTCGGGCCAGTCCACGGACGACCACGTCGACAAGAAGGGCAACTTCCACACGAATTTCGCCCTGGACAGGGATGGCGAGTACTTGGCTTTGGTGGATCCCCAGAGCACCATCGTGCATGAGTTTGCTCCGTCGTTCCCTCCTCAGCAGACCGACATCTCCTACGGTCTTTCGAGTGGCGAATTGTGCTATTTCGCGGCGACGACCCCCGGGCGAGCCAACGGGCAAGGCTTCCTGGGCGTTGTGGCCAAGACCTATCATAGTCAGGAGCGGGGGTTCTACGACGATGCGTTCAGTCTGCGGATCTTCTGCGACACGCTGGACGTGGTGATTCGCTACACGTTGGATGGCTCCCAGCCGACCGAGCAGAACGGCTTCGTATATGACCATCGCACGACCATTCCCATTCTGACAACGACGGTGGTGCGTTCGGCTGCGTTCAGGACCGGCTGGATACCAGCGGGCGTCACCACCCACACCTATATCTTCCTCGATGATGTCGCCCGACAGCCCAGCCAGCCGGCCGGCTGGCCGAGCGACTGGGGCTATGACAGCGAGGTCAAGGGGATCGTCCCCGCTGACTACGCGATGGACCCGCGAGTGGTCGACAACACGTTTCCCGGGTACTCCGTGCGAGAGGCCCTTCTCGCCGTCCCCACGCTGTCGATCTCCATGCTTCTTGATGACTTCATCAGCGACGCTACGGGGATTTACGCCAATCCGCAGGGCCGTGCAGAGCGCGAGTGCTCGATCGAGTACATCCTCCCGGACGGCGGCGCGGGTTTTCAGTGCGGCTGCAAGATCGAGACGCACGGCGGCTCCAGCCGGCGGCCGTGGCGCATGCAGAAGCACTCGATGCGCCTGACCTTCACGAGTCTTTACGGCCCCGCCAAGCTGGAGTACCCTCTGTTTCCCGAGTCCGACGTCGATGAATTCAATCAGCTCGTCCTGCGAGGCGGGTTCTGCGATTCCTGGGGTCTGGTCTCCTGGGACCCCAGCCGGTACCGCCCCAACGACTCCCAGTACATCCGCGACACGTGGATGAAGGAGAGTCTGCGCGACATGGGGCAGCCTTCGACTTCTGGCTCCTTCGTGCACCTCTACGTCAACGGCCTGTACTTCGGCCTCTACAATCTCTCCGAGCGCATTGCCGGGGATTTCTGTGCCGACCACCTGGGCGGCGAGCCCGAGGACTGGGAGGTCAACGCGGACTTTGGCTCCGGCGCTCGCTGGCGCGAGATGATGGCCGCCGATCCCTCCACATTCGCCGGTTACGCGCAGATCCTGGAGCACCTCGACGTCGAAGACTTCGCCGATTACGTCCTCCTGCACCTCTATGCCGACGCGGAGGATTGGCCTCACCACAACGGCTACTCCATCGTCAATGCCATCAGCGGTGACGGCAGGTTCCGCTTCGTCTGTTGGGACCAGGAGATCGTCCTCGACTATCACGGCCGAGCCGCCTCCCGCGTTGATAACTCCAGCGGGGTCGGCGCCCTCTTCCAGAAGATGCGCGCCAGCGAGGAGTTCCGACTTCTATTCGCCGACCGCGTGTACAAGCACTGCTTCCACGGCGGCGCGCTCAGCATCGCCGGCTCCCAGGACCGCTACCGCAGGATCGCCAGTTGGATCGACAAGGCGATTGTCGCCGAGTCCGCCCGCTGGGGCGACACGCAGATGAGCACACCTTACGGCAACGACATCCAGCAGCCCAGCCCGCTCACCGACATCAACCACATCATGTATCCACCTGCGCCGCACGGTCCCGATTACTACTTCACGCGGGAGGATTCCTGGATTGTGGAGCGCGACAACGTCATCCAGAACTACATCCCAGCCATCCACAATACAGCCAACTCGTATGCCCTCCTGAACCTGCTGCGCACCAGGAACCTGTATCCGACGGTTGATCCGCCGGCGTTCTCCATCAACGGCACGCCTCAACATGGGGGCCCTGTCACCGCCGGCGATCGGTTGACCATGACCAATCCAAATACGAGTGGAATGGTCTACTATACGCTGGACGGCGCCGACCCGCGCGTGCCCGGCGCCGGCTCCGCGCAGACGGAGGCAGGTGTCCTTGTTCCGGAGGACGCTGCCAAACGGGTTCTCATTCCGACCGCGGATATCGGCCAGGGCTGGCGGAATCAGCCGTTCGACGACTCTTCGTGGATGAGCGGGACCGGCGGCGTCGGCTACGAGAGAAGTACGGGCTATGAGCCGTACTTCAAGATCAACGTCAATGCAGCGATGTACAACGTCAACACAAGTTGCTATGTCCGCATCCCTTTCACCCTTGCCGCGGCGGATTTGCAGAACCTTGCCGACCTGACGTTGAAAGTGCGGTACGACGACGGCTTCATCGCCTACCTCAACGGCGTCGAGGTGGCCAGGGACATGTTCGCCGGCACACCCCAGTGGAATTCCATTGCCGACGACAGCCATCCCGACGAGGAGGCTGTGACGCTCACCAATTTCAACATCGCCGCGCACGCGAATCTGCTGCGCCAGGGCGCCAACCTCCTCGCCATTCACGCTCTGAACGCGTCCCCGACGAGCTCCGACTTCCTGATCTCCGCAGAGCTCGTCACCGGCGTGACGGCCGCACCTGCGACCAGCGATCCGAGCATCTCACCCACGGCTGTCCCATACACCGACGCAATCCCCCTGACGACGACCACGCACATCAGAGCGAGGATCCTCGATCGCGGCCAATGGAGCGCCTTGGCCGAGGCCACATACGAATTGACGGCGGATCATTGATGGTTGGTCAACGCCGGGAAACGGGGAAGACGGAGGAAGACGATGCGGCAACCAATCTGCGGTTTTCGCCTTGCACGGGCAATGTGAAAATGCTCCAATGTGCCGCCTATGGCACAGGACGCCGGTGATCGAGCGAAGACCCAGTGGAGATTCATGCCTCGCTGGCTTTTTTACAGCCTCTTGACGATGCTTCTGTGGGGCGGCTGGGGCGTGGTCTCCAAGCCGGTATCCACAGCCGTGTCGCCTTGGCAGGCGCAGTGTCTTTCGACGATAGGTCTGTTGCCCGTGCTTGTCGTGCTCGGCGTTGTGGAGCTTGGCGCGTGGCGCGAATTCGGCCGGGCCTTATGGCTGGCGTTCGCCGGTGGAATAATCAGCAGTGTGGCCAATATCGCCTGCTATCAGGCGCTGGCGGCCGGCGGCAAGGCCGCGGCGGTGATCCCGCTCACGTCGCTCTATCCGCTCGTGACGATCCTCCTGGCCCGGCGACTGCTCAAGGAGCGACTCAACGCGGTGCAATGGGCCGGGATCGTCGCCTCGCTGGCTGCACTGGGCTGCTTCTCTGGCATTGGCGCCGGCTCAGGTTGGCTGTCGCCCTGGCTGGCGGCAGCGCTGGTTCCGATCGTTCTGTGGGGCGTCAGCGACTTTCTCCAGAAACTGACGACCGGCCACGCGCCGAGCGGGCGGGTAACCTTCGCCTTCCTGCTGGGTCTTGTGCCGGCGGCCGTGCTGATCCCCGCGTTTGCATCCTTTGCCTGCCCTGCCTCTGGCGAGACGTGGTTTTACCTTTTCCTGCTGGGTTTGTTCTACGGCCTGGGCAATCTCATGCTGATTGCTGCCTATGGCTCCGGCGGACGCGCCTCCGTGGTGACGCCGATGACGAGTCTCTACTCGCTGGTGACGATCCCGCTGGCGGTGCTGATTCTCCACGAGCCGATCTCGGCCCGCGAGGGGATCGGGATCGCTCTGGCCCTGGTCGCCGTGGTCGCCCTCGGGCGGGAAACCCCCGCCGTTGCATAGCCCATCCGCCCTCGGCTGGGACCACCCCCGGGGGCCGGGGTGCCACATGCAGATTTTTTGACATGCGCTACATCGCACGCATGCGCGGGGCCTTCTTCGTCAGCCACTGCCCATTGCAGTCTTCCCTCGTGCACTCATACCAGATGAACACCGCCCCATCCTCCATCCGTCTGCCGGTCTCCACCATGGAAGCTCCGCACTCCGGGCAGACCTCCCCAAAACCCCTGGTCAGTTCCTCGTTGACCACATCCCTTGCATCCGCCAGCTTCATATCTGCCTGCTCCTTTCAGACGCCGCATTCTGGCGTTTGGAACACCTGTCCCCTACCCCGAATCCATCTTGCGGCACATGCTCATTAGAGCATACGCAGCCTCCGACCGTCGAGGATCAAGCAGAATCTCAAGTACAACTCAGCAAATCGCCTAATCCTCAATCCGGCTTTCTCCATCTTCTCGGGTTCGGTGTTCCTTGCGTCTCCACGAAGTCAATACTCCTTAAACCGCCGCATCCACGCCGGCCAGTCCTCCGGCCTCACGCCGCCGCGCTTCGTCCATGGGCCCGCCGTGTTCCACTGAGGATGCCACTCGAGTGTCCACAACTCCTTGATTCCGACCTTTCGCACTGACCAGTCCAAGAACACGCAGTTGACCGCCTCGTTATGCCGGTTGAGAGCACAATCGCCCAGCCGAGAATACTGGTATTCGTAACACGCTTCATAGGGCGGTGGCTTCGCCTCGTCACCTGCCACATCCAGGCTGGGATCAGCACTGTCTATGAAGATGGGGATATTCGCCGCTCGGCGGATGTCCGTCCGTCCCACCTTTCCCGTTCGTGCCCTCCGCATAGAACGTCGGTATTCATCCCGTAACTGCCAACCCACAAGTCAAATCCGGAATCCGCCCGAAGGTGAGCGTGTGACCATTCAAAGAACGCCCCTCCCTGGGCACCCACGGTCTTGCCTGAGCGAAATCCCGGATCAATCTCCCGGAAGTCTCTTCGGCCTGTCGCCATCGGACAGACGAGCAGGTCCTTCCGCTCATCCGAGCCTCCCTGGAGCGCCAGCAGCAGATGACTGCCGCTATCCAGATCATCCTGTGGACCATCGAAAAGGCATAGAAACCCCTGGTTCTCGGCGGCATTGGTGGAGAAGAACAACCCCCACTGGTGCAGCCTGGCCTGGCACGCCACCGCCTTGGCCTGCTTACGCACCCGCTGCAAGCACGGCAGCAGGAGCGAGATCAGCAGAGCGATGATCGAGATCACCACCAGCAGCTCGATCAAGGTGAATGCCTTCTTCGCCCTCATGGTTCCTGGATTCCTGCTTTCGCAGGAATGACAACCTGGATGAGAACTCGCCCCCAGCATGTGTGAAGAGCCGCCAGAATCGACTCTGTCATTCCTGCACAAGCAGGAATCCAGTTGTCCGGTCAGGACATCGTACACCTTTGTGGGTGTCTCACAGCATACCAGCCTGTCCACGCCGTACTGCCTGGTGAAGCCTGCTGTTGGGGATCGAGGATGGATGATTGGCGCACGGGCACTCCTCGTGTGGCCGCGGGCCCGCAAGGCTTCTCGCGATGTGCCTGTGCCTTTCATTGTCTCTCCCCGGCAACTTGGCCTCATTGTACCCTGTGGCCGGCTGTCAAGCAACAATGGGCAAGATTTCTCATCCTTTTTTGTATGTCCGATGAACCGGACGGATATGACGCGGACTTCTCAGAGTCTTTGCCATTTCCCGAAAAGGGACCACGCCTCTCGCGCAGAGTGCAACTGTTGCCCACAGGCAAGAACAACAAGTTGAAGGCAGGGGGCGAACGCAGAGGATCGCGTTCTGGGGCTCTTTCGCATTACGGGCTACGCCGTGGATGGGGCTCGCCCCAGGGAAGCAGGTCTCACATCGTCCCGGCCCCGCAATCACGCGGGCACATCGTCGGCACGACCGGCGACATTGCTCTTAGATCTGGTGGTCCTGTCGGACGATGAGACGCTGCCCGCCGTCGATGCTGTGGCTCCAATTCTTCGGAGGTGCTACCCGGCGGAGCTTGTCGAGCTGCCCAATCTCCTTGAGGCGAGCGTAGATGAGTTGCCACGCGCACGGCGAGTCGGCGCGGACCTCGCAGCGATCCTCGCGAGACCCGCCGCAGGGGCCGTTGAGCATACGCTTGGCACACCGGGTGATGGGGCAGATTCCGCCGTACTCGTGCAGAACGCATGCCCCGCAGGCGGCGCATTTCTCCGTCCACATCCCTTGCTCTTCCAGGATGCCGATGAACGTGGTGTTCAGCCCTGCATAGACGGGCTTGTTGTGATAGCGTTCGGCGACGGCTTGCACGCCGGCGCCACAACCCAGCGAAAGGACCGCGTCGTTCCTCTCGACGGCATCGGCCGCCTGCTCGATGAAGACATTGTCGCACTGACGCTCGATGGTCAGCTCCTCGATCGCCAGATCGACGCCCTGAAGCCGCGACGCAATGCGCAGGGCCGAGCTGAGGATACCGACCTCGCGCTCGCCGCCGGCCAGACAAACCGTCACGCACGTTCCGCAGCCCAGGACGAGCAGCTTCTTGTGCTCCCTGACGATGTCGAGCAGTTCCGGAATCTTCTTTCTTTCGGCAACGATCATGAGGCGATCTCCATTTTCGGTTTGTGATTCACGACTTATGATTTGTGACCTGGGAGCGAAGCGCTGCGCTCATGCCCGTTGTGGCCGAGAGGATTCGGGCCGAGCTTGCGGACGGTCTCGACCATATCGGTGATGTGGTCCACCACGAGTCGGCCGCCGGCCGCCGAGACATTCACCATGCGCAGGCGTTCCTTCTCGAATCCCATTTCCGCCAGCATCTCGCGGATGTACTCGACGCGCCGCCTGGCATAGAGGTTGCCGCTGGTGTAGTGACAACCGCCTTCCATGCAGCCGGCCACGAGGACGCCGTCCGCGCCGGTCTCCAGCGCTTTGAGGAAGAACTCGGTCTCGAGGCGGCCGGTGCAGGGCGTGCGGATAATGCGGACATTCGGCGGATACTGAATCCGCATCGTGCCCGCCAGGTCCGCCGCTGCATACGCGCAATAGTGGCAGCAGAAAGCCAGGATTCTCGGTTGGAAATCGGAGTCTCCCATAGGGTCTATGACACCTTCACCGACGCTCTTTCCTTCGATGCCCCGTTGCCCTCCGCAAGAATCGCTCGGATCATTGCTCGGAACTGGTCGGTCTCAAAATGGTTCAGTTGGATCGCCCTCGCCGGGCACTCGGAGGCGCAGATGCCGCACCCCATGCACTTGGCCGCCTCGATCTGGCCCTTGCCGTCGGTGTTGCAGAACGGGGCGCTGTACGGACAGACGTGCACGCACGTCATGCAGGAGATGCACTTGGTCTGATCGACGTACGAGACCTGGGGGCTGACGTCGAGCTGTGTTTTGGATAGCACAGTGGCCGCCCGGGCCGCGGCCGCCCGGGCCTGGGCGATGGTCTCGTCGATGAACTTGGGCGAGTGCGCCAGGCCGCACAGGAAGATGCCCTCGGTGGCGAAATCCACCGGCCGCAGCTTCATGTGGGCCTCAACGTAGAAGCCATCGGCGTTGAGCGGCACTTTGAGCATGTCGGAGACTCGCTTGTTGTTCTGGCGGTCTGCCTCGATGCCTGTGCTCAGGACGACCAGATCCGTCTCGATCTCAATCGGCTCGGCGAAGTCGGGGCTGTTCACGCTGACCTTGAGCCCGCTGGCGTTTGTGGTAGCGTCGCGAGGCGTTTCAGTAGCAGGGGCGTCCCGCCCATGTGTATCACGGGCACCTTGCCCGTGCAGGCGCTGCATAGTCATGGGCGAGACGCCCATGCTGCCCACGGGCAAGATGCCCGTGATGCTAACGACCGGCGCCTGTTCCCGTGCGTATCGCAGGAAGACCACGCCTGCCTCACGGGCCTTCTTATAGTAGATCTCGCGGAAGCCGTACGTCCGGATGTCGCGGTAGAGAACGAAGACATCGGTCTGGGGCGACTTGGCTTTGATGGCCAGTGCGTTCTTGACTGCCATCGAGCAGCAGACGCGGCTGCAATAGGGCCGCTCCTCGTCGCGCGACCCGGCGCACTGGATCATGACGACGTTCTGGAGCCCCGCCGGCAAGTGCCCCTCGTGAATCTGCTTCTCCAGATCCACCTGTGTGGTGACGTTCGGCGACGAGCCTGCCAGGAACTTCGTCGTCTGCGCTTTCTCGGCGCCGGTGGCCACGATGACGGCGCCGGCGCTGACCTCGGATTTGCGGCCGTCGCAGGACAACGTCGCGTGAAACTCGCCGATGTGGCCCTTGATCTCGGCCACATCCATCCCAAGATACAGGTTGATGTTCTTGTGCTCCTGCACCTGTTTGATCAGGCGTGCCGTCAGGCCGGCGACGTCCGTGTCTTCCAGGGTATGATGAATGTCGTGGAGGTGGCCGCCCAACCGTTGTGTCCGCTCTACCAGATGGACTTTGAAGCCCTGGTTGGCCAGGGCCAGCGCGGCGGTCATGCCGGCCAGGCCGCCGCCGATGACCAGGCCCTTCTGATCGACCGCCAGGGTGCCGCCCTCCAGCGGTACGAGGCAGTGCGAGCGGGCAATTGCCATCTTCGCCAGTTCCGTCGCCTTCTGCGTCGCGCGCTCGGGTGAGGCGGAATGGACCCAGGAACACTGATCGCGAATGTTGGCCATCTCGAACAGGAAGGGATTCAGACCCGCCTCGCGCAACGTCTCGCGGAACAGCGGCTCGTGTGTCCGTGGCGTGCAGGAGGCGACCACGATGCGGTTGAGCCGATGCTCCACGATCTGCTCGCGGATATTGGACAGGCTTGTGTCGGCACAGGTGAACATGGTATGCGTCGCGAAGACCACGCCCGGCTCGTTCTCGATGTTCTTGACCACGCACTCGACATCGACGACCGAGGCGATATTCCGGCCGCAGTGGCAGATGAAGACGCCGATGCGAGGCTCTTCGTCTGTGACATCATGCTCGTCCGGGTACTTCTTCTTCACCGTTCGCGTGTTGCGGGCGGAGGCCAACAACTCCATCGCCATCGAGGCGGCGCCGCTGGCCTGCATCACCGTCTCGGGAATGTCCTTTGGCTCCTGGAATGCGCCGCCGACGAAGACGCCCGGCCGGGACGTGGATAAAGGCAGTGAACGCTGCGTCGCGCAGAAGCCGTATTCGTTCAACTCGATACCCAGCTTCTGAGCGCACTGCTGGGCGGAGCGCGAAGGCTCCAGGCCGACGGCGAGCACGACCAGATCGAATTCCTCCTCTCGCAGCTTGCCGGTCTCGTCCATGAAGCGGGCGCGTGGGTTCATCGTCCCCGGCATCTGGACGATGCGCGACGGGATGCTCTTGATGTAGCGGACGCCATTTTGATTCTTGGCCCGCTCGTAGTATTGATCGAAATCCTTGCCGTGGGCGCGGATGTCCATGTAGAAGATCGTCGCTTCCAGGCCGGGCGTATGGTCCTGGGCCACCATTGCCTGCTTCGTCGAGGCCATGCAACAGATGGACGAGCAATATTCGTTGCCGCACTTGGAGTCGCGCGAGCCGACGCACTGAATCCAGGCGATCTTCCTGGCCTCGCAATGGTCCGAGAGCCGGACGACGTGTCCCTCGAACGGCCCGGCCGCCGACAACATCCGCTCGAACTGGACGCTCGTGATCACGTTGGGATACCGTCCCCAGCCGAACTCGCCCTTGCGGCTCGCGTCGAATTCCTCGAAGCCGGTGGTCAGAATGACCGCGCCGACTTCCAGTTCGACCATCCGCTCCCCCATGAGGTGATCGATCGCGTTTTGCTTGCAGGCTTCGACGCACTCTTTGCATTCCGAGCACAAAGCGCAATTCAGACAACGTTCCGCCTCGGCCAGTGCCTGCTCCTCCGTCAGGCCGGTCTCCACCTCTTTGAAGCTGCCGATTCGCTGGGTCATCGGCAACTCGCCGGCCTTGGCCCGGGGCTTCTCCTCGACACCGTCGATTGCCGGCAGAAGCTCTTCGGGGACCGGCTTGACCGTGGCGTCGAATCGCTGGGAGACCATGTCCTTGCCGGCGAGAGATCGCTCGATGGACTCCGCCGCCCGCTTGCCGGCGGCCACCGCCTCGATCACCGACTTGGGCCCGCTGACGGCGTCCCCCCCAGCAAAAACGCCGTCCAGCGAGGTCACAAGAGTCACGGGGTCGGCTTTGAAGTACCGCCCCTGGGTCGCAGCGCCGATGTGCTTGACGAATTCATCGTCGCTGGTCTGCCCGATCGCGGTGATGATCTGATCGGCCTCGATGAAGATCTGCTGCTGCTCGTCGTAGATCGGATTGAATCGCCCGTCAGCGTCGAAGACCTGCGTGCATTTCTTCAGCTCGATGCCGGTGACGCTGCCGTTGCCGAGAATCCGCCGAGGTCCCCAACCATTCGTTACCTTGATACCCTCCTGGAGGGTTGCCTCGACCTCCTCCGGATAGGCTGGCATCTCGTGACGCTGTTCGAGCGACACCATCTCGACGGTTCTGGCCCCAAGCCGCAAGGCGGTGCGGGCCACGTCCACGGCGACGTTGCCGCCACCGATGACGACGACTCTCGCCTTGACCTCGGGTAACGGCTCTTCCATGTCGCGGGCATCCAGCCCGCGATTCGAGGGCGAGACGCCCTCGCTGCGAGGAGTGCAAGGGCGAGACGCCCTCGCCACATCCCGCAGGAAATCGACGCCCTGGAGGACGCCCGTCTTGTTCTCGCCTTCCACGCCGAGCAGACGGCCCTTCGTGACGCCGGCGCCGATGAAGACGGCGTCGTGGTCTTTTCGCAACTGGTCCAGGGTGGTTTTGTCACCGATACGGCAGTTGAAGATGAAGCGCACGCCCTTGCGCCGGATCAATTCGACCTCGTGGTCGAGCACCTTCTTGGGCAGCCGGTATTCCGGAATACCATAGCGGAGCATGCCGCCCGCGGCCGGCTGGGCCTCGTACGCAGTCACCGCAAAGCCCTTGTCGGCCAGGTCGCTCGCGACGGTCAATCCCGCCGGGCCGGCCCCGACCACCGCCACCTTCTTGGCGCCGGCAGCGGGCTTCTTCTCCGGAGGCAGGCTCAGCGTGCCTGACTCCAGCATGCGCATTTCCTGATCCGAGGCAAAGCGTTTGAGTAGCCGGATGGCAATCGAATCATCGGCGTTGCCGCGCGTGCACTGGCTCTCGCAGGGATGGGTGCAGATGCGGCCGCAGATGGCCGAGAGCGGGTTGCGCTCGCGCATCAAGTTCACGGCCTTGATATACTCCTTCTTCTTGATGAGCTGCACGTATCCCTGCACGTTGACATTGGCGGGGCAGGCCACTTTGCAGGGCGCGTGGCCGTTCTTGAGGATGCCGAAGATGTTCGGCGTAGCTTGGGCGTAATGCTTTGCGATGGCTTTGCGCTTGCCAAGCTCGCGGTCGAAGTGATCCGGAATTTGCACGGGACAGGCGTTGGTGCATTCACTACAGCCGTTGCACTTGGTCTCGTCCACGTATCGCGGATACCGCTTGACGGTGGCTTTGAAGTTGCCCGGCTCGCCCTTGAGGTCGGTCAGCTCCGACATCGTCAGGATTTCGATGTTGAGGTTGCGAGCACACTCGACGAGCTTCGGCGACACGATGCACGTGGCGCAGTCGCCGGTCGGGAAGGTCTTGTCGAGGTGGGACATCATGCCGCCGATGGCCGCTTCGCGCTCGACGAGATAGACTTTGAAGCCGGAGTTGGCCAGATCCAGCGACGCCTGCACGCCGGCGATTCCACCGCCCTGCACGAGCACGGCGCCAATCTTCTTCTGACCGTTCCCACCCATATTCGTGTTTGCCGATTGCTGGGTCATTCTCATCCTCACGCGGCCGCGACGGCCTGAACCACCTTGGCCGGCGAGATCATGAGCTTGTTCAAACCGAGTCTCTCGGGAGCGATGCCGAGGCACAGCCCCAGCAGTTGCGTGACGTAGAGGACCGGCATGTCGTAGCGATTCCCCTTGCTTCTGGTGATGTCGAGCTGTCGCATGTCGAGGTTGACCTGGCACATGGGACAACTGACCGCGATGCAATCGGCTCCGGCCAGCCTGGCCATCCCGACGATCGAATCCGTGAGGTTCACGACCACGTCAGTCCGCGCTATGGACAGGCCGCCGCCGCAGCACTCGACTTTGTGCGGCCAATCGAGGGCCGTGCCACCCATCGCGGCAACGAGCCGATCCAGCGAGCTTGGATTCTCCGGGTCATCGAAGCCGGTGACTTCGTTCGGCCGGACCAGCAGGCAGCCGTAGTAGCTGGCCACCTTCATGCCGGACAGCGACCTGCGCAAAGCCTTTTGGATTGCCTCCGCGCCCACATCGTCCAAGAGCACTTCAAGCAAGTGACGCACCTTCACGGAGCCGTCGTAGTCGCGCCCCACGGCTTCGGCGACTTTGGCCCGCACTTGTTGACTCGTCGCGATCTCGTGATTCGCCACCTTCATCCGGTTGTAACAGGCCGCACAGTTGACGACCAGGTCGAGGCCCATGTCCTTGACCTTGACCAGCGTGGCTGCCGGCAGAGCCACCGCCAGGATGCGATCGGTCTGATGCCCCGCCGTAGCTCCACAGCAGGTCCAGCCCTTCGGCTCGACCAACTGAATCCCCAGCAAGTCAGCCACGGCCAGCGTCGATTGATGCATGTCCCGCGCGGTGGACTCTGCCGAGCAGCCCGGAAAATACGCGTATTTCATTGGCCCGCTCCTGCCTCTTTCGTCTTCTTGAAGATTCGGCGCACGGTCCTGCGATCCGCTCCGTGCGGAGGCAATAGCGCGATTTTGCCTTTCTTGATCATGGTCGGGAACTTCTCGGTGTCGGCCGTGAGCTTGCCGCTGCCGAGCTTGTAGGCGGTGATCATGGCAATATCGTACGTCCGGCCGAAGACCTGGACGGTCTTGAGGAATGCCCGATTGAATAGCGGCACATTGCCTTGCGGCTTGGCCGAGCCGCGCTGGACCGCCAGCTTGCGCAGAGCGTCCATCACGGCCGCGACATCGATTCCCATCGGGCACCGCGACGAGCAGGTCTCGCACGAGACGCACATCCAGATCATGTCGCTGTCGAGAAGCTCGTCGCCTATGCCCAGGTGCAGTCGCCGCATGATCTCCGACGGCGGGCACTTGGCCATGCTCGACACCGGACAACCGCTCGTACACTTCTTGCACTGATAGCACTTGCTCAGGTCCACGCCCGAGATATCGTGCACCACTTTGATAAGGCCCGGTGTCGATTTGCTCTTTGAAATTGTTGTCGTCATGTTCGCGGTCCACTCATCTTCATGCTCTGACGGCCTGCTTCTTCTCTCTGTCCGGCAGCGCAGCTACTTTGGCCAGTGCCTTGAGCGCGACCGGCATCACTTTGCGATAGACCTCCTGCGGCGCGCGTTGGCGACCATCGACCGTCAGCAGGTCCTCGACTGTGATCCCGAACAGCCGTTCATTCTCCTGCAGGTAAGACAAAATCAAGTCCCAGTCCGCCTGGGTGAGCGTGGTGAACTTGCCGCCGTTGAGCTGCTGATCGACCACCTTGCGATGCGGATCACGGACGTAGATGGCCCCGCCGGAGGCGAGCGAGAACAGGTTGCTGCCGGGATAGGGCTCGGGCAATGCAACGACCTTGCCGTCTTCGTCGATGCGGATGCCGTTGAGGACCACGAAACCGCCGCCGGCGAGCGGATCGCCCGCCATGAACGACTCGGCCAGGAAGTCGAGGCATGTGCCGTTGATCACTACCTTTGGTCGGCCGACGGAGTTGATCAAAGGCCGGCCTGCGGCGTTGCCGAGGATGAACACGTCGCCGCCCTTGGCCCCGTACATGAAGGTCTGGCCGACATCGCCATGGACGACAAGCTTGCCTCGCTTGATAATCTGGCCCAACTGGTCCTGGGCGTTGCCGTGCACAGTAATCGTCAGGCCGTCGATGCCGGAGGCGAGGTAGTCGCCGGAGCTGCCGTAGATGTCGATGGTCACATCATCCGTGTCGGGTCCGAGCCCGCAGCCGTGGAACCGCTGCCCACGCAAGTCGAAGGTGATGAAATGCCGCCAACCTTTGAGGAATGCGTCGCACAGGAGCGTCGCGTCACTACGTTCGCCTTCCGCTGGGAATCCTACTGCATCGATGACCAGCGTAGTCTCGCCGCGAGCGGGCCCGCGGAGGTCGCCCTTGGTCTTGAGATCGATCAAGCGGTAAGGCCCGAGGCCGGGGTCGTCCGCCTTGGTCTTGGGCAACGACCGCAGGAGCCGGAACAACTCGCTGCGAACGAGATGCAGGATGTGACTGCGTCTCTTGCCGCCGGTCGCGTACTTGTGGTTGTTAAGGAGCGTGAACGCATCAATCACTGCCGCCGTGCGCTCCGGGCGAGTCCCTCGCTCTGCGAGGACCCGGCACACAGCGCGGAACACATCGAACGACCACGTTCTTGTGCCGTCGCGAACGAACTCGTACAGACCGGCGGCGCCGCCGGCACGCAGGCACGCATCCAGTTCCTCTTCCACCGCTTTGTCGGCACGAACGGAAGCGGGATCTATCGAGAGGTCGCAGGACTGGCTCCACTTCGGCATCGGCACCGGTTGGCCGAATTTGTCCGTGCAGGTCATGCAGAGTGTGCCACGGGCGTCCTTTTCCAGGTTGAAGAGAAATGCGCCGCCATCCGTGTAGCTGCCACCGCGAGCGTTCCAATAACGGTCAGCGACCGGACAGATCCGCTTGTCTTCTTTGTGCAGGCTCTGCAGGGTCGCGTCGATGGCCTGCTTTTCCGAGGCGATCAGGCCGACCTGAACCTCACCCTCAGATAAGGCGAACACCTGCGGCCTGAGCATCGCCGTGTCCGTGATGCCGATGAGCTGAAGTTTGTCTTCCCGGGCAACGTTGCGGGCGATGATGAAGAACCACGGGCCGTCGGGTGAGCCATGAATGTGCGTCGTCTGGATGGCCCTGTAGGTCCGCTGCTTTTCCCCGGGCAGCTTGTCGAAGTCCAACTCCGTCGTCGGGGCCAGGGCCTCGATGATGTATTCGAGGGGGTAGTGATAGGTCCGGTCCAGCAGATCGAACAGCAGGGCCGAGACTTCGGTGTCGGTGAGGAACTGCGGATAGATGTTCCGCTGTTTGAGGTATTCGCTGACGGAATGGTAATTGGCGAAGTCGCCGTTGTGGACGAGAGCCATGTTCATCGCGGCGAAAGGATGCGCGCCGCCGGGGTGCCAGACGCGGCCCTTCGTCGGATAGCGCTGGTGGGCGATCCACGCATGGGCGCAGAGGTT
The DNA here is from genome assembly GCA_016928975.1 of Sedimentisphaerales bacterium. The sequence continues at coordinate 44,897 of JAFGJR010000157.1, forward strand.
CTCGATCTTGTAGTATTTGACGATGGCCTCGGCGTAACCGACGACCTTGAGAATCATGATATTGCGGCCCTCGGACAGCACGAACGCCCGTTGCTGGCCAAGGGACGCATAGAACCTCTGGTTGAGCCGGAAGCTGTTCTGGCTGACGTACTCGTCTTCGGCGGCTTGCCGGTCCATTGCCGCAAAGCCGTTCCTCTGGATGAACTCATCCAACACCTTCGGCTTGACGCGAACGAAGTATCGCCACACGTCGGGCGGCTTGACCTCCAGATCGCCCACCGCTTGCCAGTCGTCGACTCTGTCCAGTCGCCCAGAGTCAGCCAGATCGAAGTGCGGCGTGATGAATTCCTGTTCGACTTCGGGCCGAGCGTTCGGGTCCAGCATCGCGAGGTGAAGCATGTAGTATTCGTCCAGCACCTGCCGGCTGACGCCCAATTGCTCCGGCAACAGGCCGACCGCCGCGATGCCGCCGCCTTTGCCGTTGCCACGGTTGTGCATCTGCTTGGATGGCTCGTAGATATGCCGGCCGGGGACGGGCTTCGTGCAGCAGAAGCCGACGACGCCGCAGCCTCCCTCTTCTTCAGCCTTGCGTGACATCTGCGGCCACCCGCACGCATCGGCGACTGCCTTCCTGGAACCTGCCAACTGCTTTATCAACTGCCTGTCCACAACCCATTACTCCACGTCATTTTGTAGGGTGGGGCTTGCCCCACCGCGACCTTCTTGGTGGGGCAAGCCCCACCCTACACGGCTGCCCGTCGGCAGCTCACCGCTCCGGGTCATTCGTATAGTCAAGATGCATCAGGAGGTCGGTCCG
>JAFGJR010000158.1 GCA_016928975.1 Sedimentisphaerales bacterium
CTCTTTCCTCATCTTATTTCACGCACCGCAGCCCTGGCGCGACCCGCATGAAACCAACTTTTGACGCAGGCGTCAAACAAAGCCAATCGGCGGGCTGTCATGGAGAAATGACTACTTTGCCTGGTGGTTTGGTGGGAAATCGCAACCAGGACCGCTGTTGATGGATGGTTGTCAGTTCGTGGTTCAAGGCCTCTGCGGCCAGAAGCAGGTCAGGGGTCTTTGAGGCGGATCTTGACGTGGAAGGCGCCGGGGACGGGGGTGTCGGAGACGACGTAGAGGTATCCGCCGCCGCAGCCGGAGTACATGGCGCCGGGGTAGCGGGACTGATAGTGCTGGAGCAGAGCGGGCAGGTCGATCCCGATGGTTCGGTGGCGAACGGTGCCGGGCAGAATCGCCTCCCAGCAGAGCATGCACTCGTTCATGGAGGCCCCGAGGGCGGCGAGGTCCCGCGCGAGGATGGCGTCGTAGCAGGCCCGGCCGGACTGGCCCAACCGGCGAATCCAGCCGGGGTCGAGATTCTTGACCTCCAGCGGGTTGTAGCCGTCGGGCCGTTGCGCAATAGGGAGAATGTGGATCGCCTTTTCCAGCCAGGACGTGACCTGTGGGTCGCTGTTGGACTCGATGTGACGGGGGAAGATGCCGCCTTTATGGCGGAAGTCATAGTCGAGGCGATTGATGCCGGGATAGACCAGGCCGATCATGTCCTGGGAGCCGGAGGGCTCCGCCTTGCCTTCGTTCTCCGCGGCGTACAGGTCCTGCACCAATTGCTCGGGGTCGGCGTCGGGGAGCACGCCGTGCCAGAGACGCATGGCGATGTTGCGCGTGCCGATGCAAATGCCGGCCCGCTCCATGAACCAGAATTGAGGCTCGACCGCGACAACGACCATCGAGCCGGGCGGCGAGGGGTCGAGCTTCGAGACGAACGGCTGATCGATCCACCCCCCGGCCAGCGCCAGCCGGTACGGCAGGCGGCCGAGGACATCCGTGATATCGCGATCTCGATCGGATCCCATGCAGCCCATCCCGCGACTTTCTCAACTGACGGTTCGCTTGCCGGCTTTGCGGTCCATGTACTGCTGCTCGATCCACGCATAGGTCTTGCGCAGGCCGTCCCTGAGCGGCGTGCTGGGCTCCCAACCGAGGATCTGCTGGATGAACGTGTTGTCGCTATTGCGGCCGCCCACGCCTTTCGGGGCACCGAGATCGTACTGACGATTCAGCTTGATCCCGCCGATCTCTTCCGCCATCGTGACCAGGTCGTTGATGGAGACGAGGAAACTGGAGCCGAGATTGATCGGCGTCGCGATCAGCTTGTCGCAGTGCATGATCATGTCGACGCCCTGGGTGCAGTCGTCGATGTACATGAAGCTGCGCGTCTGGTGGCCGTCGCCCCAGATCGTGATGTCCTGGACGCCGGTGTCTTTCGCCTCGATCACCTTGCGACAGATGGCGGCCGGGGCTTTCTCGCGCCCGCCGTCCCACGTGCCCCAGGGGCCATAGACGTTATGAAAGCGCGCGATGTGAGTTTCGAGGCCGCGCTCTGCCCAGTACTCCTGACAGAACATCTCACTCATCAGCTTCTCCCAGCCGTAGCCGCGCTCGGCCATGGCGGGGTAAGCGTCGGATTCCTTCAGCGCCCGGCAGTCGGGACTCTTCTGGAGCTCGACGTTGTAGGCGCAGGCGGAAGACGAGAAGAAGTACCGCTGGGCGCCGGCATGATACGCCGATTCGATCATGTGTGTGTTGATCAGGATGCTGCGGAGACACTCGATGCGGAACCGCTCGATGAAGCCCATCCCGCCCATATCCGCGGCGAGGTTGTAGACCTCCACCGCGTCCTCGCAGGCCCGCTTGCAGTTGTCCTCCTGGCTCAAGTCCATGCACAGGCACTCCACGCCGGGCGTGCGCTGGTACCACTGCGGCAGCGGCTTCTTGTCAATCGCCCGAATCCGCGTGAAGCCCTGGTCGTGAAAGTACCGCACCAGGGCCCCGGCAATGAACCCGCCGGCCCCCCCTATCACAATCTGATCGTCCTTGTTGAGCACCGAAGCGGCCTTTGGCCTATCTATCCCTGACATATCCATTCCTTTCCGCCGCGAACCCATTGCCCCATGTCCCATCATGCGGCCTGAGCGCAGCATCTGCCGTTCACAGGTCCCCTATATTGCGGCATTCGCGTCGTCATTTCAACAGCCTGAATTCAACACGATTCAATAATTGTTGCCCGTGTGCGTCACCCTGCGACCCCAAAGTCTGCTCCACTCGCCCCACAAGGTCCCTTTCAGAATTCCCATCCGTATTTGCCGGCTGAGAACCGCCATGGAGCCGGCTTCACCTTCGTCCGGCCGTTTCCCCCTGGCTTGCTGGCGGCGCCAGACGCTTCTGGCGATATCGTCGCAGACCTGAGGCAGGCGAACGAACTCCGCCAAGCCCGCGGTGGCAGACGAGCCAGCGGTTTGGCACTGTCCCGCGCAGTTCGTACACTTTACTTCGGGCTGAGTATGAAGACCTTATGGCAACATGAGAACGGACAGTTGTACGCAATCGATCACGACTCCTTCGGCCATATCCTCGGGGCCGCCGGTCCGATCGAGCCGTACACTCTGCGAGACCTCACGGAATACCGCTACGGCCGAGGGATCGTCCGTTGGGTGGAACAGGCCATCCAGCGAAACACCCTGCATCGAGTCAACGTGCCGTCGTCGGCCCGTTGACGAGAAGGCAGCCCCGCCGACAGCTCGCATCCCTCGCCGCCTGCTCGTCGTTCGCACTTTTCTGTTGCTCTGTTGCGAGTTTCACCCATAATGCGTGAGATCGAAGAACGAACAGGTGGGGAGAGCAGGGAATAGACGAAACAAGGATGATGTCTGGTAGACTTCGTGTGCCAGCGGCGGCGGCTCTGCTGATCCTGGTGTGCATCTCCGGCTGCGGGCCGCAGACGGTTGCCGATCTGCGCAGCAGGCCGCATGGCATCCACTCCTTTGAAGTGCCGGCCGATTGCGGGACCGCGTACGATCGCATCGTCCGCCGGGCAAGGGAGCGGTACAGGATCATCCCGATGGCGCCCCACCAGCCGGGCATCAGCGCCAAACTCCTTCCGTCGGGCCAGTCTGCGGCCATCACCCTGTGGGACGCCGGACGCATCGAGATGCGATACATTCTCAGTGCAGACCTGCGGCAGATCGACCCCTCGCGAACGCAGGTCGACATCTACTGTGCCACCAAGGCCGACCGCAAGGAGGCCAGACTCTGGGAGCTGTGGGCGAGCACGCCGCTGGAACGTTGACGCCTGCCCGCCGCTCCGGCCAGCCGGTTCACTCCATCTGCTCGACGAGGTAGTTCTGGACGCCGATTTGCTTGATTTGATCCAGTTGGACCTCGATCCAGTCGATATGCTCCTCCTCGTCGTTCAGGATCGATTGGAGCATATCGCGAGTGCCGTTGTCGCCAAGCTCGGCGGCCAGACGGATGTCGGCATTGTAGTCCTTGATGGCCGCCTCCTCCGCCTTCCAGTCGTTCTTGTGCATCTTCTCGACGTCGGCCCCGATGTCGATCTTGTTCAACTTGCTGACGATGGGCAGCCCCTCCAGGAAGAGCAGGCGAGCGATGAGCGTCTCGGCGTGCTTCATCTCTCCGATGGCTCGCTTCTGAATCGTCTCGTGGAGACGGCCGTATCCCCAGTTCTCGCACATCTCGGCGTGAACCATGTACTGGTTGATGGCCGTCAGCTCGTCGGCCAGACGGGCATTCAACTGCTCAATGATCTTCTGGTGTCCCTGCATGTCGTCGAATCCTCCAGACTCTCGTGTCTATCCATAGAAGATGTGCTACGGCGCACACCTGCCTCGCACAACATTACCCACGATGGGACCTACCGTCAAGACGAGGCTCCCCGGATCCTACGGAAGAACGCTCTCACTGTTGCGGCTTCTGGACGGCTCGTTGGGGAGATCGCCCGTGGTGGCCCGCAGCGGCGCCGCTCCCGTGACGGTCACCTGGACGTGCTGCGTCACCGCGTTGCCGGCGTCGTCCGTAACCGTCAGATAAGCCGTGTAGGCACCTGGATTCCAGAAGGTCTTCACGGGAGCGGGATTGAGATAGAAAGGCTCCCCGCCGGGGGCGCCGTTCGGATTGTAGGAGAACGTCCCATCGCCGAACGTCCAGACGTACTCGACGATCTGACCGTCCGGATCGGTGGCCTCGGCCGAGAAGTGCACCGTCAGCGGCGCATCGCCTTCGATGACATCGGTCCGGGCCACGACCCCGGGCGCTTCGCCTGTCACCGTTTTTCGCAGGTACCACGGCGTCGCCGTCGGATCGGTCTTGAAAAAGGCGTAGATCTGGTCCGCGCCTTTCTGAGCCCCGGAGGACTCGGGGTGCGGATTGTTGTACACGTCGCTCGTCGGCTCACAACATGTCCAGATCAGGCCGTCCGAACGGGGTTGGAGCCCGTCGCACCACAGGTACGGACCCCACAGAATCAGCGGCGACTCGACCGGCCCCTTGTCCGGGTCCCAGTTCAACTCCGGGTCGCCCTGCATCTGCTTGTCGATCATCCAGCGGACGGAGAAACCGGCCTCATAACAGTCCGGCTCGCCCTTGCGGTACATCAGGTAGGCGCGTTCCCGGCTGCTGTAGTAAACCAGCTTGATGTTGGGGAAATGGGTTTTCAGATTGCGAGCCGTCGCCTCCAGGTATCCCTGCAACTCCTGGGCATACGTCGGGAACGGTCCCGTCTCGCGCAGCGCGTGCAGAACCCAGACTACCTGCACCTGTGCTGGGGTCACCTTGTACTTGGCAAGGTTCAGCTTCATCGTCGAATAGGTCGTGGAATCCACGGCCTCCCAATCCATGGCCGCCCGCGTCCCCTGGGCGCCGTTGACGATCACCAACTGGGGATTCCGAGCGGGATCATCGTCAGCGCGTTTGTGGAATGCCGCGTACGGCAGGTCCGGGCGACCCTCAAAGAAGATGTTCGTATTCGACATGCCCGCCGACATCAGAACGATCTTGCCGCCTGCGGGATCGGAATTGCCCTGGGCGTCGAGCGGCTGAATCTGATTCCTCGCGATCTCCAACGCACGCGCCTCCAACTCCGGCGGGCGGATGCACCACCCGTCCGGATACAGCCCTCCCAGCTCCGTGTGCCCATCGCGCGTGTACGTCCCGGACCCCAGGTCCGGAAGCGGGATATACCCCAACTCGCTCAGCGAAGGGTCCA